>JANPNY010000627.1:0-1508 GCA_031427745.1 Chitinophagaceae bacterium
ATAAAATCAAAAGTACCTGTGTAATATCCAATCATTAAAATTCCCATCAAGAAACCAAAATCGGCAAAACGAGTTAGCGGTACAAAATATCTGTACCCGGAGATTCGCCGTTCTTTTGGATTTCAGTGATGGAGTTTATATTATTCACCCTTTCACCTGCAGGATTGGTTATTAAAAATAAATCGAGGTCGCCATCCTTATCATAATCAAAGAAAGAAGCATTCATCGTTAACCTTGTATCTGCAATTCCATATTTTGCTGCTTCTTCAGTATAAGTTCCATTTTTGTTGTTGATGTAAAGCAAATTTGCAGTATTGCCAAACTTAGGACTGCCAGCTACATTGATATAAATATCCAGCCAGCCATCCTGGTTTATGTCCACCATTGATACCCCTGTACACCAGCGGTCCGTTATTAAACCAGCTTTTTCTGTTACATCTTCAAATTTAAAATTACCTTTATTGATGTAAAGTTTACCAGAGTTTTCATTGCCACTAAAATATAAATCAACTAATCCATCATTGTTTACATCACCTGCTGCAACACCAGCACCCGTGTAAATATTCATGTAGTCAAGTACATTGTACTTATCATTCTCTTCCACTTTATTAATAAAATCAATTCCGGTTTGTGAAGAAGGCAATGACTCAAACAACGTTTTTTTATGAGAGCAGGACACCAGTCCTGTAATAATAAAAAATAATAATATTTTATGTCGGACCCACATCATAATTTAACTTCCCGTTTATTTCCTTTGGTATCATAAATCATTATAGACTTTGTTCCTGCTGAAACATTCAACCTTCTGCTGCTTTGTGATAAATACGAATTACCAAACTGAAATTCCTCTTTATACGTTTTACCATTTTTATTGATTATGACAGCATACACATCTGCATCAGTTAACGGAATTTGTTTTGTTTGTTGGTTAACACGATAGGTTTTTAAAGTGCCTGAGTTACTGCTTACAAGCAATAACCTGCTTCCATCAACAGCCTGAATACTGCTAATAGCTTTGTTATCGCTGGCTGTATTAAATTCAGTCCTGTCTGCCACAAAACTCCCTTTACCATTACCTTTCAATATCAGCATACCCTGTGCATCATTACGGCCCGCCTGCACTTCAGGTGCATAGGAATTTCCTACACACACCACATCAAGGTTGCCATCATTATCAATATCGGTACAAAGCATTCCATAAATCGGCGACAATTGTGCTTCTAACGGCAATGGATGTATTTCGAATTTCCCTGCTCCTTTATTTTCAATATATGCACTGGAAAAGGTCTGGCACTTTAATACCAATGCATCTGCAATTTCCTCTTTTAAAAAAGCGTTCTTAAAACTTACTTCAGCCCACGCAGTATAATCCTTGAACCTTGCTTTCATTGCCGTCATTTGTAAATTGATATCATCCCTTGCATGAACCATATATTCGATGCCATCACTGTAATGGCAAAGAATGGGGTCAAGCCTTCCGTTCTTGTCATAGTCTTTTGCATACACAC
>JANPNY010000628.1:0-3705 GCA_031427745.1 Chitinophagaceae bacterium
GCACAATCAATAGGCATAGAACAAAATGGTTATTACTTTGATCAAAATGATATCACCATCAATGGCTACTGGAGCTGGGAAAAAGTGGGTGATATGTTGCCGTACGATTTTAATTCTGCCAGGTGATGACTCAAATAAAACGTACAGAACATCTTTCGAAAATCATGAATTGAAAACCTTCTCCCACAGCGCAGGTATTCTTTTAATCCAAACCAATTCTCTTTTTGCAATACCTGCATCTTGTGCAGGGGTGCCCCAGTAGGTTTTATTGCCTTCGATAGAACCAACCACGCCGGCTTTACCAAGCACAACCGCATTTTCACCAATGGTTAAGGTTTTGTTTACAACTACCTGCCCCCAAAGCGTAACGCCATCTTTTATTTCAACACAACCACCTACAATTACCTGTGCAGCAAACAAACAATTTTTCCCAATCACCGTATCATGGCCAATATGAATCAGGTTGTCAAATTTGGTGCCTTCGCCAATAATGGTATCATTACTTACGCCCCGGTCGATAGTACAATTAGCGCCAATTTCTGCAAAATCTTTTACAATAACTCTTCCGCAACTCGGCATTTTTTTATACCAGATATCCCGGTCTTTTTTACTATTGTAATAGAACGCATCGCTGCCAATAACGGTACCTGCCTGTATCACCACATTGTTGCCGATGATGCAATTATCCATAATGCTAACATTGGGGTGAATGATACAATTGCTTCCTATGCGTACCCTGTTGCCAATAAATGCACCAGGATAAATAAAGGTGTCTTCTCCAACAACAGCGCTATCACTGATGGATTTGTTTGATGGCGTCAATGGATTAAAATGATTAACAATTTTACAATAAGCTTCAAAAGGATTTTCAACTATCAGCAGCGCTTTTCCCTCCGGACAATCAGTTATTTTATTGATGATGATAAAGGATGCAGCGCTATTAATGCAGGTTGTATAATACTTTGGATGATCAACAAAAACAAGGTCTCCTTTTTCTACTTTATGTAATTCATTGATGCCTGTTGCAGCCAATGTATCATTGCCCATTATAGTTGCATCGATGAGTGAAGCTATCCATTTTATAGAAACAGGTGAAAGAAATTGCATGAGATAATTTTTTTGCAAAGTTAATTGGCTTTGCAATCACTAAATTTTAATAAGTACCTCGTTAAAAAGGAAAAAGGTAAAAGGAAAAATTAAAAATAGTAGCGCTGCTCTTGTATTGTTTTATCTGGTAGTAAAGCGATGAATTTAGTTAAATAATTGAGCGCAGTAATTATAAAGTCATAATAGTTTGCAAAGAAGCATATTGCTGGAACCTTGTCATATCAGGTGTTTCAGGCAATGCATCCAAATAGTTTTTTGTTGTGTAGTAAGTGCTTTGTGCACCAGCGCAATAATGTTTGTCTTATAAAGATGTCATACAGTCGTTGCCATTATCCACAACAAGATTCAAAATGTGAATAAAATTTTATAAATAAACTTTCTATTAAGGAAAAATTATTTTTAATATTGTGTAGGGAAATTTATTTCCTTGTATTTACTAACCCATTCATATAATAAAGCTCGGCCTCAAACGCCGGGCTTTCTTATTTTTACATGCTGCTGAAAATTATTTCTTAAAAAAGCAGCATCATTTTTTATCAGTATTTCTAAATATTTTTCTTTTGAATTTTTATTGTATCGTTTACAAACCCTTTAATGTATTGAGCCAGTTTACATCGCAGGATGGGAAGCAAACATTAAAAGATTTTTTTGATGTGCCACCCGATGTTTACCCGGTAGGAAGATTGGATTATGACAGTGAAGGTTTGTTAGTTTTAACCAACGATAAAAAATTGAATCAACAGCTACTAAACCCCGTGAATGCGCACGAACGAGAGTATTGGGTGCAGGTAGATGGCGCAGTTACGCAGCAGGCGATTACGGCATTGCAATTGGGTGTATCAATTACCGTTGATGGAAAAACATATCGAACCAAACCAAGCAAGGTAAGTTTGATAGAAACCGAACCAAAAGTGCCGGAGAGAAACCCGCCCATAAGAGTTAGAAAAAATATTGCCACCAGTTGGATAAAAATAAAACTTACAGAAGGCAAAAACAGGCAGGTGCGAAAGATGACTGCTGCTGTTGGTTTTCCTACACTAAGATTGATACGCTACCGGATAGGGCGATGTAATATGGAAGGCGTAATGCCCGGGGATATGATTATTTTTTCACAAAAGGAATTTAACCATTTACTTTTTAAGTAGGCTCACCTTATTTATCTTTTTTTGAAACCTTTTTCATACCAACATAATAGTAACTTACACAACAAATAATTACGATGCTTAAATCAATGACCGGTTTTGGAAGATCCGAACAAACAGTAAACGACAAAACATTTTTAGTAGAGGTAAAATCACTCAACGGAAAACAATTTGAAATGCAGTTGCGCTTGCCGGCTTTGTTGCGCCCTTACGAGTTTGACATCAGAAGTATGTTGCAGGAGCAATTGATTCGTGGTAGTGTTGATTGTGTAATTAGCATCAAACAAAACGGTACCAGTAAGCCGGTTATCATCAACACCGATTTAATAAAAGCTTACTATCAGCAAATAGATGTGTTGGCTACGGAATTAAATATTGATACCAACTCCGTGTTGAGTGCTTTGTTGCGCCTGCCGGAAGTAGTTACACCTTCCAACGATTTTTTAAATGATAATGATTTTGAAGAATTTAAAAAAGTATTACAGGCTGCTTTGGATGAACTGAACCGGCACAGGGAAGAAGAAGGAGCCAGCATTGAAAAAGATTTATTAGGCCGCATAACCAAAATAAATGCACAGGAAGAAACGATTGTGCAATTGGAACCCAACCGCATAAAAAGAATTCGGGAAGAAATAACACAATTGCTGGAAAAATATGTAGGTAAAGAGAACTACGACGGTAACCGCCTGGAACAGGAACTGATTTACTACATAGAAAAAATTGACATTCACGAAGAGCAGGTAAGGCTTAAGCAGCACTGTGATTATTTTAAAACATTACTGGCGGATAGTGACCAGTCAAAAGGGAAAAAATTATCATTCATGATCCAGGAAATTGGCAGGGAAATTAATACCACCGGTAGCAAGGCCTACGATGCTGAAATACAAAAATGTGTGGTAACCATGAAAGATGAACTGGAGAAAGCCAAAGAACAGATATTAAATGTTTTGTAAGGAGGTTTGCCGGTTTATTAGTTTATTTGTGCTTATTTTTTTTATTAGCGAATGACGACATTATCTTTTAAGCATTTAACTGTATCAAGCCTGTTGTTCTGCATGGTTTGTATATCTTTTACAGCCTGTAACAAGTTGGATATTTTTGAAAAAAATATTTCGATACCCAATTATAAATGGGCGTACAGTCAGCAACCTCAAATTGATTTTACCATTAGTGATACCACTGCCCTTTACAAAGTATTTGTTGTGCTGCGCCATACAGATGCTTACCGGTACAATAATATCTGGCTTAATATTGGCACCCGTTTTCCGGGCGACAGTAGCTTTAAGTACCAACGTTTCGATTTAAAATTAGGCAACGATGCCAGTGGTTGGGAAGGTACGGGTATGGATGATATTTGGGAAGTAAGAAAACTAATTACAGCCGGCCCGGTTAAGTTTAAGCAACCCGGTAATTATAGCTTTACCATTGCACAGGCAATGAGAGAAAATCCATTGGC
>JANPNY010000629.1:0-8677 GCA_031427745.1 Chitinophagaceae bacterium
CGGTTTTCAACAGTGAGTAAGCATGTTGAAAACATCCACAGTATTGGTAAACAAGTTTAGTAAAAGCAGCCACTATAATTTATAAATTATAAGTAAGCAATTACAGTATTAGATTACAACGCTTCGCCGGTTGGTCGAAAAGACACAACCGGGGCATTTGGTTTAGCAAATAGTTATTATATCCACAACAGCAACAAAGGCAGAAAAGTACTTGCATTTAGTAAAACTAATTATTACTTTACAGGTGAATGTTATAAGAAAAAGTTTACTTCACATTATTTAGTAAACTCATTTTATTACATACAATCCTCCTATTCCTACGGGAATGTAACCCTTTGATTTTACCATTGTTTCGTGATAATAGAAAAGAAAGGATAATGGTTTTAAAAATGAAACAGCCAATACCCACCGTATAAAGCAGTAAATCATTTACTCACATAAAATTTAAAAACATGGCAAATCGTCCAATCACAATCACCTATGGTGATCCTGTAACAGGTATTTTAACTTTATCAGATCGTGGCAACACCAATGTTGATCCGGGAGATACAGTAACCTGGAATATAGCAAACAACTCAGGCGTGGCAGCTATCACAGCTATTTCTGATGATCCTAATTCTACAGATGTATTCAATCCCAATCCGGCACCGGTTGGAGGATCCACAAACTGGCGGGGTACTGTTAATCCTTCTATAGCAAAAGGATCGCAGGAGAGTTATACAATATGCTGGATAGCCACTTCCGGAGCTACACCTCCCTGTTATGATCCAAAAATTATTGTTAACCCATAATTAAATACTATGCCGTTAAAAAGAAAAGCTTATTATTTTTTGATAAGCTTTTTTTGCTTTGCTTATCAAACTGCTGCCTGTCAGGATCAGCGGGTGGCAGATAGCCTAACAAGGATTTATAAACACTATAAGCTGGATGATACAACCAAGTTAGAATTGCTGCGGAATTTATCTTTTAATGAGATGAAAAATCTGAAGCTGGCTGTACAATACGCTGAAGAACTTATTAGTTTGTCAAAACTAAAAGGGAATTATTTATACCTGCACAGAGGTTATTTTCAAAAGGGAAATAAAAAAATGTCTCTGGGCAATCTGGAAGAGGCACTGGATGCTTTTTTCAAAAGTGCAGAAGCGGCTCGTAAAGCAAATTATACTAAAGGGGAAGGAAATGTGTATGGTGCCATTGCCAATATTTATTCCATTTCAAAAAACCATCAGAATGCAATGCTTTATTATAATAAAGCGATTGCTTCTCTCAGAAACTCCAATGACTCACTTGGCATTGCCTCTGCCATTTCAAATGCCGGTGATGAATACCTAAACAATAAAGATTACGATTCTGCATTGGCCTATTTTAAGGAATCAAAAAATATTTTTGATAACCTCCATTATGCAAGCGGCAGAGGCTACAGCCTCGGCAATATCGGGATAGTGTATGCAAATACAGGTGAAAATGCGCTTGCAGAAAAAAATATCAATGAAGCGATAAGGATACTGGAACAATCGGAAGATTATTATCCCATTTGTGTTTACCTCATTTCCATGAGTAACATTTACCGTGATAAAGGAGATAAAAGTACTGCTCTAAATTATGCTGCAAGAAGTCTTGAACTGGCACAGCACTATGGATTGAAAGAACAGGTAAGTGATGCCAACTTAAAATTATCTGAGTTGTATGAAAAGCAGGGAAACACTGAAGTATCTTTTAAATATTACAAGAATCATATTGCCTACAGAGACAGTGTTAACAATATAAAGTCTGTACAAAATATGGCCGACCTGCGAACGGATTACGAAGTGTCGGAAAAACAAATAGAAGTTGATTTGCTGAACCAGGAAAAACGCAACCAGCGAAACATCATGATTTCACTTACTATTATCATTGGCCTGGGCCTGATAATACTTGGCATTTTATACTGGTACTACAGGGCTATTTCGATAGAGAAGAAAAGATCTGAAAGCCTGCTGCTGAACATCCTGCCGGCAGAAACAGCAAAAGAATTAAAACTGAGCGGCAAAGTGGATGCAGTAAAATTTGATGAGGTTAGTGTATTGTTTACTGACTTTGTGCAGTTTTCAAAGTTTGCCGAACAGGAAGAACCGGAGCAGTTGGTAAGGAGTATTGATTTTTATTTTAAAGGGTTTGATGAGATAACAACGAAACATAGTTTGGAGAAAATTAAAACAATTGGAGATTCGTACATGTGTGCCTGTGGCCTGCCTACTGCCAATAAAACACATGCAAGAAATGTGGTACTGGCTGCAAAAGAAATGATAGAACTGGTAAGGAATGAACTGAAAGCAACAGATGGTTTAAATCATTTTGAAATAAGGATTGGCATACACACTGGCCCGGTAGTGGCTGGTATTGTGGGGATAAAAAAATGGCAGTATGATATTTGGGGTGATACGGTAAACATAGCCTCCCGTATGGAATCCAAATCAACAGCAGGAAGGGTTAATCTTTCGGAAACTACCTACAATATCATTAAAGATGAATTTGCCTGTGAGTACCGGGGAGAGATTGAAGTAAAAAACCGTGGGCTATTGAAGATGTATTTTCTTTCTTAATTGCTGTATTGATTTATATTTTTCCCTGATAGCGTTTTAAAGAGAAAACAGTAATGCAAAAAAAGCAGAATAATAAATGCCTTTATTTTTACCTTAATTTTTATAATATTGAAAATCGCAACAAGGGATAATAAGAAAATGTATTTTAAAATTCAACCTGAGCATTGCATCCCCATTTCAATATCATATTATTTTCAAAAACAGCGTAGTTAGGCCTTCGCCGTTATGTGTTCTATCAGAAATAGATTTTAAATTTGAAAGTACAATACCAAAGCCAACGAAACACAATAATCATTTTACTTATACCTCCTCACTGGCCAAATAAATGCAGCAACAGAATTTTTTATTAATTGTTGCTGCTGCCCAGTAGAAAAATCTACTGTATAGCAATCTGTAGCAGAAGCCTGCGAAGAACTAAATAAAACAATATTTCTTGTAATGATATTTTCGCCTTTGTTGGTAAGTCTTTAAATTAAGCAACCTACTCAGCAAACGCCGATGTTGGTCTTTTGACCAACATCCGAAGCCACGGAGCAAAACGGTTTTAGCAAGGGCAAGCATGTTAAAATCAGCCCAATGGTAGACAGGTTTGGAAAAAAACACCACGTTATTAATTTATCAATTATAACAAAACAATTACAGCATTTGATTACAACGCTTCGCCGGTTGGTCGAAAAGACACAACCGGGGCATTTGGTTTAGCAAATAGTTATTATATCCACAACAGCAACAAAGGCAGAAAGAATAGCGTATTCAAATTAACAGTTTTGAAAATGAAGGAACATGTGGTTATTTGTGAGTTAGCGGCTATGATTCAACGAGTCTGCGATTTTTGAGGGTAAGTAAAAAATTCTTAGCTTTACTACCCATATGGCAACATTGACAAAATATAACAGCTTTAAAAGCTTGAAGCAGCATGCATCTGTTACAGTTAAGAAGGCTGCTAATCATAAAAAAAAGGTGGAAGCAGAGATGGAGACATTTCTTCAGTTGCTAAGTAAAACAAAAGCAAAAAAAGCTTAGAAGTAAATGGAGAAGAACTTAACCGATGAGATACTCCAAGTTTGTCAAATTCTTAATAATAACGGTGTTCAATATTTAATTGTTGGCGGCACCGCAGTGGCTTTTCATGGATACTTTAGGTGGTCTAAAAATTCTACAGGCGCTACTACTGAAAAATTTGATCTTGATATTTGGTATAATCCGACACTTGACAACTACTTTAAACTTTTAAATGGTCTAGCTGAACTGGGCCAAGATGTAAAGGAATTTTTTGATGAGCAATCACCGAATCCTCTTAAATCATATTTCAAATTTGATTTAAATCAGTTTACTCTAGACTTCCTTCCTAAGTTGAAGGCAACCACTAAGTTTAAGCAAGCTTTCGAAAAAAAAGAAATCACGACAATAAAGGGAATAGATATGCAATTTATTGGCCTTGATGACTTGCTACAAGACAAAGCTGCAAATTCACGTCCGAAAGATTTAACCGATATCAAGCAATTGAAATCTATTAAAAAGAAATAAAGTGCCCAAGCACAGCCACCAACAAAAGACTTACAGGCAAATGGGGCTTTCGCTCTTGTTGGCAAGCCTTTAAAATAAGCAACCTACTCAGCAAACGCCGATGTTGGTCTTTTGACCAACTTCCAAAGCCACGGAGCAAAACGGTTTTAGCAAGCGCAAACATGTTAATATCAGCCCAATGGTAGACAGGTTTGGAAAAAAACACCAGGTTATTAATTTATCAATTATAACAAAACAATTACAGCATTAGATTACAACGCTTCGCCGGTTGGTCGAAAAAGACACAACCGGGGCGTTTGGTTTAGCAAATACTTATTATATCCACAACAGCAACAAAGGCAGAAAAATTGTTTAATAAGTATGAGAGGTAAATGCTTTAGCATATTTTTGAGTTGGGCGAAATCATAAGACAGTCTAAAATTATATTGCTACTTTTATTTTCTTCTCTTCTATTATATTTTGTTTTTAGACCTGGCAATCAAAAACTGAAACGTGATTTAGATTTCAAGAATCCTGCTACTACTATAATCCAGGCAGCTTTTAAATTAGGTGAAAGAAAAGATGTTTCTGCTGTCAAGCCTTTATTGGCGAATATTTTAGACCCACGAATGTGTACCAACATAAACTTTAAGGGAATGACAGTGTGCTATTGCAGATTGGGAGCACTTCAAAAAATATCCAATTTAAAACCACCCATAAAGCTTGACCAGTTTGAAGTTGATACAATCGCAGCTCAGTTTTATCTTAATTGG
Source organism: Chitinophagaceae bacterium (assembly GCA_031427745.1). Lineage (GTDB taxonomy): Bacteria > Bacteroidota > Bacteroidia > Chitinophagales > Chitinophagaceae > Ferruginibacter. Next base: position 4,862 of record JANPNY010000629.1, read on the forward strand.
GCTCTCAAAAAAGGTCTTATAAAGTCAAAGGAGGAAATTAATCTGAATTATTATCGTTGACTTCGCCCAACAATGGGTTCGCTGCAAGTCTGTTTCCGTGGCTGGTGTAAACACTTCCACCCCTAGGTCGGTGACCAAACCGGCCTTTAGCAAAATGAATTATCTTACAAATAAAAGTGAAAGCCAGGGACGTTAAACACGTGGTCATCGCAATTCGTACACCGAATTAAATGAAGCGTATGTTTGGACAATTACCTACTGCCGTGATTCGTGTCCCCAAGAAATACTTTTTGCATTTACCACTGCTGTCTATTTACAAAACAATACCAGTACCCCGTTCCATTTTTAAAATGGGCACAATGGATTTTAATTTGTTAACAGATGTGCGTAACGTGTTTTGAATGCAGCGTGCATGTTTATGCGGAGAGTGATTAGTGAGGGCACAAACCACGGCAGCGGCAATGGACTATTAGGAATTTAAAATAATTGTTTAATAAGTAAGAGCGGGAACGACTTTTGTATATTTTTGACTTGGGCGTCACTTCAACAAAGATATTATCAACGATTTATCAATAATTATGAGACAAACAAATACCCTAATTATTGGAGCAAGTGTTTCAGGTTTAGCTTCAGCTGCATGTCTTCAAAAACATGGAATAGAGTATATAATATGTGAAAAAGAATCGCAAATAGCTACACCATGGCGCAATCATTACAAACGGCTTCATCTGCACACCAACAAGAGCTCCTCAAATTTGCCTTACAAAAAATTTGACAAAGCAATCCCACGATATCCTACCCGGCAGCAGGTAGTTGACTATTTAGCCAATTATCAAATTGAATTTAATATCAATCCAATTTTTAATACAGAAGCAAAATCAGTAAAGCGGGAAGGTGATTACTGGATAACCGAAACCAATAATGGTACATTTAAATCGAAATACATTATTGTGGCTACTGGACCATTTGGGAAACCTAAGGCAGTCTATTTTAAAGGAATGGATACTTTTCCCGGGAAAATAGTACACAGCTACGGATACAAAACTGGAAATGATTTTAAAGGAGAAAATGTTCTGGTGGTTGGATTTGGAAACTCAGCTTGCGAAATTGCAATTGATTTATACGAACAGGGCGCACACCCCTCTATGTCAGTTAGATCTGCGGTAAATGTAATACCAAGAGATGTCTTAGGAATACCTATCCTGCAATTAAGCTTACTGATGACTCCTTTACCACCAAGAATAGCTGATGCGATTAATGCCCCTTTGATGCGATTTTTGATTGGCGATATTACCAAACTTGGTTTAAAGAAACTTCCTTATGGCCCATTGGAGCAAATTCATAAAGACGGTACTGTTCCACTTTTAGACATTGGTACCATAAAGCATATTCGGGAAGGGCATATTAGAATACATGGCAATATTGACTATATATCAGGCAAGACGGTTTATTTTACTGATGACAAAAAAGAAAATTTTGATGCAATCGTTGCGGGTATTGGGTATTACAGGGACTATGCAGAAATTATATATGTTGATAAAAATAGATTTGAAGATTTAAAAGTTTGCACCAATAAACAAAAATATTTTGGTAAAGACGGCTTGTATTTTTGTGGGTTTTGGATTGCCCCTACCGGACAAATTCGTGAAATTACCTTAGATGCACAAAAGATTGCAAAGGATATTGCAAAAAAAGAAAAGTCTGTTTAAGGTCTTTGATAAGTCTTGATTTCTCAATTCTAAAATGGATAGTTTTCACTGCCGTCGTTACCTCACGAACCACATTTTTGTATTAACAGTCCGTCTTGTCCTAAAAAAGGTGTACACAAATTAAAAGTTAATTTAAGTTGTTAATAAATGGATAACGACTTAATTAAACAGCAATAAATGAACAGACAGTTATAGATTGCGGCATCATTAAAACCGGATTTGTTTTGCATTCAATTTACCCAACCACAAGGCTTGTTTATTCTCTTATTTTTTCTCTTTTTACTTTCATGGCTCCTGCACAGGTAAAAATATTATTTGATGCAACAAAGGCAGAATCAGCAAGCAATGCGGATTGGATTATAGATGCTGATTTGCACAATCTCGATTGGAGCCCGGGCCCGGCGGTATGTTCATCTGGCTGTCATCAATCTAATGCCCAAACAATTCCAACTCCGGCACAACCTGCTGCCGGAATTTCAACTGCAGAAACCAATTGGAACGGGGGCTTATCTTTTTGGGCGCTTGACTGTGCCTATAAAGGATATATCGTTGAAACTTTACCAGCAATAGCAGGTAAAATTACCTATAACGATGCAAGCAATCCGCAGGACTTGAGCAAATACACTGCCTTTGTGGTATGCGAACCAAACATAAAATTTACAGACCCGGAAAAAACAGCCTTACTGGATTTTGTTAGCAACGGCGGAGGTTTGTTTATGGTTTCCGATCATAATGTATCTGATAGAAATAATGATGGCTACGATTCTCCACACATTTGGAATGATTTTTTTCAGACCAACAGTACAGGCAGTACTAACCCATTTGGAATTACTTTCGACCTGGCTAATATTTCAGAAACATCTACTAATATCTCTGCAACTGTAAAATCAGATACACTATTAAGGTTGAGCGCCGGCGCAGGCTGGGGCAATGTTGCCAAGGTAAAGTGGAGCAATGGTACAACCATTACTGTAAACCCGTTGGGTAATGCAAGTGTAGTTCCGATTGTTTATCAAAGTAAAGGCGGTGGCAATAATAAAGTAATGGTTGCCACAGCGAGGTATGGCGCAGGAAAGGTAGTTGCATTTGGAGATAGTTCTCCTTTTGATGATGGCACGGGAGACACAGGCGATAATTTATTTCCAGGCTATAATGGAGATGTAACACCCAATCACCGCAACCTTATTATGAATGCCACTATCTGGCTGGTTACAAACTATTCATCTACTTACACGTTTACTGGTAATGGTAACTGGGACGTAGCTTCCAACTGGCTTAATAATAAAATTCCCCCGGCCACCCTTCCTGGGTCCGATCAGATTATTATTGATCCTGCAACAAACGGAGAATGTGTTCTTACAGTAGAACAAAACATTGCCAAAGGAGGAAAGCTAACTGTAGCCACAGGAAAAAATTTACGAATTCCGGGGTTACTTAATATCCAGTAGCGTTTACGTTCCCTGCGGAAGTAAAGCCAATTAAACCAAGTAAGCCCGAATAAAGTACATTGTTGCAGCCAGTAAATTTCATGTTGCCTATTAATTAGGCTATTTTAACTTGATGATGTCGGTACCTATGCTGTAGTTAAGGTCTTCGGTGGCATGCAAAAGGCCATTGTGTTGCTCCACCATTTTTAGTTTGGCATCTTTATAAGCATCCATAAAATCTATAAATTCCAGCAGGCCAATTTTGCGCTGCTCATAGCTTTGCAGCATATTGATGAACAGGGTATCGTACTGAATGGAAAACTCTAGTTGCTGCCGGTTGTTTAACTTCTGGTAAAAAAGAAACTTTGTGATGGCGTCGTTTATGTCGTTTTTGATTTGCGCACTGGTTTGGTCTGTTAAAGCCTGTTGCTGGCTGATGTTGAATTTGGCGGCTGCAATATTGCCTTGGTTTTTGTTGAAGATATTTAGCGGCAATGAAACGGCCAGGCCAAAGTAGTTGGGTTTCCATGGCTAGTGTAAACTCTTCCCCCCTAGGTCGGTGTCCTCCACCGGCCTGTAGCAAAATGAATTGTCTTACAAATAAAAGTGAAAGCCAGCGACTTTAAACACGTGGTCATCGTAATTCGTACACCGAATTAAATGAAGTATATTTTTGGACA
>JANPNY010000630.1:0-2004 GCA_031427745.1 Chitinophagaceae bacterium
CGGGCTCTACTTTTGCAACAGAATCCACATATTGATTTAAAATTACCACATCAGCTTTTGCCGGATCATTGGAATTGCTGCATGCCGTAAATCCTGCGGCCAGTAGTGCAGCTCCTAAAATTAATTGTACGTTTTTCATTTGTTATAATTTGTTTAGAGCAGATAAACAACATTTATGCCCATTTAAGTTTAGGCTATATATCCAACCTTTTAAAAACATAGACCATATTTATTACCCAACCTGTAGAAAGAATTCCACTTTACAGCAACAAACAAGGCACCAATCGTTAAAGTAGTTTAAAAACATATGGGGATAAAAAACTACCAAAAAGCCAAGGCTAATGCCTGTTACAATTATTTTAAAGAAAAGTCATCAGCATCCATTGTAGTTTTTTTGAAGCCAATCTATTTTCGAACGAGATACGGATTATTAAACCTTACAGCACTTTTTAATTCCATCCCAACAAATCATTATCTTCCAATTTAAAACCATCACCTATTTATGAAAAATATTTTTACTTGTGTAGTCAGCTGTTTATTTACCAGTGCCATTTTTGCACAAACGCTCAGCAAAACCGAACAGCAAATTGTTCAACTGGTAGATGCCCATGCGCAAAGCACCATGCAGTTACTGAAAGAATCTGTAGATATTAACAGCGGCACTTTCAATATTGCGGGGGTAAAAAAAGTGGGCGCTCTTTACAGTAAAGAACTATTGGCAATGGGCTTTACCATTGAATGGATTACCCTGCCCGATTCTTTAAAAAGAGCCGGTCACCTGGTGGCCTACCGAAAAGGGAAAAAAGGGAAAAAACTATTTTTAATCGGGCATCTTGATACCGTATTTGAACCAAATATGCAGGCCAATCCTTTCACTATGCTCAACGATAGCACTGCAACAGGGCAGGGTGTAAATGACATGAAGGGTGGAGACGTGCTGGTGATCGCAGCTCTAAAAGCATTGCAGCAACTGAAGCTGTTGGATGATGCTATCATCACCGTTTATTTTACCGGAGATGAAGAAAATGCAGGTGCCCCTAAAAGCGTAAGCCGCGGCGATTTTATAGAAAGGGCCAAACAACATGATATTGCACTGGCTTTTGAAACGGCTACTTCTATGAATATTGTTGCAACTGCCCGCAGGGGTTCAAGCGACTGGAAACTGGAAGTAATGGCTAAACAGGGGCATTCATCGGGTGTATTTGCAGCAGGTGGTTACGGGGCAATTTATGAAGCGGCCCGCATTGTTAACAGCTTTAGAGAAAAGCTGAGCAACCAACCTTATCTCACTTTTAATCCGGGGCTTTTTACCGGAGGATCAGATGTTATTTACAATGCAGCAGCACAATCAGCAACAGCCTTGGGCAAAACCAATATCATATCGCCCAAGACGGTTGTAATTGGCGATCTACGTTTTTTAACGGAAGATCAAAAAGAAAGGGCGAGAGATACCATGCGCCAGATAGTTTTGCAAAGCCTTCCCGGCACATCCTCCACCATCAGTTTTAATGATGGCATACCCGCCATGCCACCCACAGCAGGAAACACGGCTATGGCAACAATGGTAAATGATGTGAGTATAACACTGGGCTATGGTGAAGTGCAACCCGGCAACCCTGGTTCAAGGGGAGCAGGAGACATATCCTATGTTGCCGGTTATCTTGATTGCCTCGATGGCCTGGGCGCATGGGGACGTGGTGCTCATGCACCTGGCGAAACCATTAACCTGGCAGCCTATCCTCAACTGATAAAAAGAGCTGCATTGCTGCTATACAGGCTAACAAGGTAATACGCTATTTTCCTAAGTGAGTTGCTGGTCCGGTAAAATTTGCCTTAGAAGCAAAGAAATTAATACATTAAAGCAAAAGAGTAATTACAAATTAAGCCACCAATTCATTTTTAATATTAAGCCACGGTTTTTATTTTTAAAAAATGGATCTGTAAAATAGTTATCGGTGTACACAATGTAGATATCACTCATTGGTTTAAAACGCCATTGAAAAC
>JANPNY010000631.1:0-16548 GCA_031427745.1 Chitinophagaceae bacterium
ATGGCCGATGTCGGTATCCGCCAGGGCCATTCATAATTTCAACGCTAAAATTATCCTTGCCTTTATTTACTAATAAGGTACCATAATCAGCATCATACCTGCCATTGTGAATGTTATTACCGTAGTAATTTCCTGCTAACAATATGTCTGGTAAACTATCGTTATTTGCATCAACCATTACCGCATCCCGGTAGGATGTTAATTGTGCTTCCCAGGGTAATGCCTGTGTTGTAAAATTCAAATTACCATTGTTTACCAGGATGGCATTAGCGAAATAATCCACTGATAAAATATTGGAATTCTTTACTTTTTCGGAAGGTAAAATGTCATCGATAGCAGCCTTGGCAAAATCTGCGGCATAAAAATATTTCTTTTTTAAAAACGGCATTTGTTTTTGTAGTTCGTCCTTATTTGAAAAAGGGATTTCCTTGCCTTGTAGGTAATATGTTAGTATTTGCTCCTTTTTACCGTTGCCATCAAAATCATTAAAATATAACCTTACCGGTTCTTTTACTGAAGCTTTCAACCTACTGTTAAGCCCAAGATTTCCAGCTACCAAATCAATATCACCATCATTATCAATATCGACCGGCAATATAAAATTCCACCAGCCTTTTTTATTAGTGAGTTCCTTTTTAATAAATTTTCCGTTCCTGTTTATAAAAGCAGTAATTCCTCCCCATTCACAACTAATAATTAAATCTTTGTGGTTGTCTTTATCAATGTCGTACCAAACGGCGTTTGTAACCATTCCTATTTTAGATAAGCCATTTGCATACTTGTCTGTTACATCTATAAATTTTCCGGTGCCATCGTTTTGTAATAAATATGAGTTGGGTATTTCTCCATAATTCCATGGCACCACCCTGCCGCCAACAAACAAATCAACAAACCCGTCGCCATTGAAATCGTTTACCGCCACACAAGAGGTTGTAACAAAAATATTATTAAATGCCCCTTGTACTCTTTTGAAATTGGCTTTGCCATCATTTAGGTAAACCCTGGGTAATAAATGTTCATCGTTGCCATAATATTCATTGCCTCCGGTAGCAACTATTAAGTCAATATTTCCATCATTATTTACATCAGCCCATGTGGCATCCACATCCTCATACATACTATCAAGCAGCATTTCAGGTTGTTTGGTTTTTATAAACGTCCCATTAAGTTGTTGTAAAAAAATAGCATTGTGAAAAGTTTTGGAAGCTCCAATAAACAGATCTTCTAATCCATCTTTATTAATGTCAGCTATTGCCAGTGCCGGCCCTTCTGTAGAAACCATGTGTGGAATTAATGGCTCTCTGTCAAACTCATTGAACTTATTTTCTTTGTGCAAATAATTAAGCCCTGTTGCCGCAGTAATATCTTTAAAAACCCTGGTAGCATTTTTTTTAAAGCCGGTAATTAAGTTGTAATTAAATAGAGGCAAGCCTTTCCTATACTTAAAAGAAATTGAAGACTTTGCAACTGGCTGCAGCATAATTTTCTCAAAGGAATTATCAGGCCAGATTAAAAATGCAGAATCTATAATTGTTTTATCAAGCCCGATATTAATGGGTATCTCCATGCTGGACATAAAGCCTTTGGCAGGATTTTTTTCATACGTCCTTATCGTACCTTGTACAAACAAAATAATTTTTGCACCTACCGCATTTATATTTTTATCAGAGCCTGTTAGTTTTATGCTGATGAAGTTTTTGCTTTCTTTTTTAGCAGATTTATTTTCATACAGCAATGCCGGGTCGCCAATATTATTTACCACAATATCCAAATCGCCATCATTATCCAAATCTGCATACACGGCTCCATTTGAATAAGTAACCAAGTCATTTTTTATTGCCCCAGCTTCATCTTCAAATTGCAATGCCGTTTTGTTTTTATAAAATTTATTACGGATTTTAATTTCAGGAAATTTTTTTATCAGGTCGAGATCTTTATCCTCCATCTGTTTATTTTGTAGCTTTTCTTGTATCTCACTGTTATAAATAAAATTAATATAGTCCATATCATTGAGCCGCTTAGGGATACCGTTGCTTATAAATAAATCTTTCAACCCATCATTATCAAAATCCAACCACAAGGGAGCCCAGCTCCAGTCGGTTGCAGCTATGCCGGAATATAAACCCACCTCGCTAAATACACTATTTTTTCTGTTGTATTGTAAATTATTTCTTGAATATTGATAGTTATATCCAAATGCAATTTTATTAAAAAATACATCATAGTCATCTTCTCCTAACGACCTTTTCAAAATGTAAGGGTCTTCGGCAAGCATGTCCATTGAAATTATTTCGGGGTAGCCATCATTGTTTACATCCGCAATATCTACCCCCATCGAAAACTTACTGGTGTGCATAAGCCGCTGATTATTTTCCTCTGTAAATGTTCCATTTTTTTGATTGATATAGAGGTAATCATTTTCATGAAAGTCATTGCCAATGTATAAATCAGGCCAGCCATCAAGATTGATATCGCTTACTGCAATGCCCAATCCATAACCAATAGAAGAACTGTTTATTTTACTTTCCCTGGTAACATCTGTAAAATGGTTGCCGTCATTTCTCATTAATCTATCGCCGGATAATGAATCATACGTACCTATAAAATTACTGCGTGGGCCATAAGAACTGCTTTGATGAACAGAGTGGTTTAGCAGAAACATATCGAGGTCGCCATCCATGTCAAAATCAAAAAAAGCAGCCTGCGTACTAAAGCAGGAAAAATCCACACCATATTGTTGTGCTTCATCCTTGTAAAAAGGAATGCCATTTTTAATGCCTTTACAAATAAGCAATTGATTTTTTCCTTTCAGTATTTCATAGTTTCCTACTTTGCAGACATAGATGTCCAGCAAGCCATCGTTATTAATATCCACTACCGACACTCCTGTCGCCCATCCTTTGTCTTGCGGAATGGTTGCAGCAGCTGTTGCATCTTTAAAATGCAAAGCACCTTCATTCAGATATAATTTATTTTCTCCCTGATTAGAAGCGAAGAACAAATCAATCAAGCCATCATTATTGAAATCACCGGCCCCGACACCAGCGCCATTATAAAAATACATGTAGTTAAACATGTTGAAATTTTGCGAAGGGGTAAGTTTGTTATTAAACTGCAGGCCTGTTTTATCAGCTTGCAGTACGTCAAACATCGTTGGCATTGAAGGCTGATTAGCGTTGTTGCACGACAAAGTGAAGCTGCCACAAATAATAATAATAACGAAGAAAATATATCGGGGGTATTTAATCATGTAAACACTAACTAGCAATTTTGATACTGAGAAGGCTTATTTGGATTGATTTTTTAACTGGTACAAAGCTGGATATAGATCATTTTGTGCAACCAGTATATATCTTTTGCTCTTACCCTTTATTTCTTTGATGTCTTTTATTTGGCCACTTAAACAAATACCTGACTGTTTTGGATCCACTATAGTAAAATCTCCTTTTCCGTTATTGAGCAATATATTACCATAACTGGCATCAAGACGGCAAAACTGTGGTGGAAACCCAAATAGATTACCGCCAACGATAAGGTCAGGGTGTTTGTCATTGTTTACATCAGTTACTAATATTGCATCTATATTTGACAACTGAGTTACATAAGGCAATTTATGAATTGTAAAATTTCCATTACCGTTATTAATAGCAACTATTGAACTATTAAAATTAAATTCTTTTACAACCGATCTGCTAATGATATCTTTATTAAACAATTCCTGTATTGTCTTTTTTGCATAATCAACGGATGTAAAGTTCTCTTTCTTTAAAGAAGGAAATTGATCTGTGATTTCTTTTCTTAAAAATACTGGCATGTCCTTGCCTTTAATTGTTCTTGTTAAAAATTGATCAGTTGAGCCATTATTGTCAAAGTCATTTACCCACAATTTTACCGGATTTGCAGCATTGGGATGCAAATAAAAATTTTCTCCAATGTTTCCAATAACAAGGTCAGTTAAATTGTCCCCATTTAAATCTGCAGCAACTACGGTTTGCCACCAGCCAAACATATTTTGAAGATTTGTTTGCTTTACTTCTTGCAGCTTATTTTTAACCCTGTTGTATTGAAATATCCTTGTTGTCATATATTCCCCGGTTATAATAAGCTCTTTTGTGCTGTCACCTGTTATATCAGCCCAAACAGCTCCGGTAATCATACCAGCACTTGCTATATCGGCATTTAATGCTACTGTAACATCCGTAAAATTACCTTGACCATTATTCTGATATAAATAACTTTTAGGAGTGGTTCCATAACTGTAAGGAACACTTCTTCCACCAACAAAAAGGTCTATATCTCCATCGCCGTCGTAATCATAGCTTACAGCAACCGAAATGTTCATATTGTTGGCAGGAAAAGCATTTGTTGCTATTGTAAAATTTCCTTTGCCATCATTCTTATAAAGCCTGTGTTGTATTTGTTCGCCCCCGGAAATTACATTGTTGCCTCCTGATCCAATATACAAATCTAAATCTCCATCCTTATCCGCATCAAAAAATAAAACCGCTACATCTTCATATTTTGCAAATTGATTAAATATTGCTTCAGGTTTCCTTTTAAACCCCGCTGATGTTTGCACATATAATTGACCAGGCTGTCCTGCTGCTCCGCCAATATAAATATCTTCAAGTCCATCTCCATTGATATCGCCATTAGCAATTTTTGGTCCTTCCCTTGATAGCATTTCCGGTAAATTTCGCTCGTCGTAAAAATCCAGGTAGTCATCTTCTACATGCTTTTCCATGTTATTTGGAACGAGTTGCAGCAAAGTATTGTAAACTGGTTTGTGTAACGAAACTGGTTTTGACAATATATTGTGTTGCTTCAAAAAGTGAACTTTATTAATTTTCGGGCGAATATATTTATCAGGTGTACCATCCGGCCATACTACAATCATAGAGTCTACCTGAGCTAACTTTCCAAGGCCAATAATTTGCTTATAATCACTTGACGATTGAAAACCCCGGCTGGGCTGCACCTCACGAACAAAGATCTGACCGCCAGCAAAAATTTTTATTTTACAACCAATAACAAAAGTATTATCTCCGTCTCCTGATAATGAAATACCGATATAATTATTTTTTGTCGTTTCTATGCTATTATTTTTATATACAAATGCCTTTTCATTAACATTATTAATTACCATGTCCAGGTCGCCATCATTATCAAGATCTCCATACGCAGCTCCGTTAGAAAAGGAAGGCTTGGTAAATCCCCATAAAACTCCTGCATCTGAAAATTTAAGATTGCCTTCATTTTTAAAGGCTTTGTTCAATAACGGAGTAGACGGCATTTTTGCGATAATGTTATCCACCTGTTCTTTTTTGCCGGTAAGCACCATTTTTTGAATAAGGTCATTGGCAAAAAAATCAATAAAATTCTGATCTGTAACATCATGATAAATTCCATTACAAACATAGATATCATTTAATCCATCATTATCTGCATCAAAAATCAACGCCCCCCAACTCCAGTCGGATGCTGCTACACCGCTGTATGTGGCCGTTTCTGTAAACCTGCCATTGCCATTGTTTACCTGCAAAGTGTTTTGCATAAATTGATTATAAAATCCTTGTTTAACTTTAAAACGAAAAAGATCTATATTATCAAAGGAGGAGGTAGTTTTTAAACGATAATCGTCATCAGGTAACATATCCGTTGTAAAGATATCAAGGTATCCGTCATTGTTAATATCAGCAATATCGGCACCCATAGATGCCAGGCTAGTATGCCCAATCCAATTTTCTAATTCATCTTTAAAGGTTCCATTTTGTTGATTTATATACAGATAATCCCTTTCAAAAAAATCGTTGGATACATACACGTCCGGGTAATTATCTCCGTTTACATCTCCTACAGTAACACCTAATCCGAAACTAATCAAACTTCCATAAACACCTGCTTCCAGGCTAATATCTTTGAACTTTCCATTGTCGTTCCTGTACATACGGTCACCGCCACCTTTTAGAAAATCTGCAACTGGCCAATCTTTTGCATTCAATTTTCTTTTGTTAGCATAATTAAGTGTGTTCACTGGTATAAAACTATTATTTATGATAAACACATCAAGATCTCCATCAAGATCGAAATCAAAAAAAGCAGCGTGGGTTGCATACCCCCCTTTATTCTGTAAACCATATTGAGCAGCAGATTCAGTAAAGGTTATGTTGCCAGACTTGCCGTTGGAACTTTGAGAGGCTCCATTGTTTATATAAAGTTTACTCTCCGGTGCAACACCATTTATAAACCCTGCATTACAAACATAAATATCAAGCCACCCGTCGTGATTAATATCTACCATTACTGCACCCGTGCTCCAGTCTTGTTTTTCTACAAAGCCGGCCTTTTCGGATATATCATCAAATTGCCAGTTTCCTTTATTTTTATACAACTTATTACTTCCCATGTTAGCTGTAAAAAACACATCAGCAAGACCATCGTTATCAATATCTCCAATTGCCACTCCTCCTCCGTTATAAAAATTCCTGTAAGTGAAAATATTAAAATCCTTAGCATCTTTTACTTTATTAAGAAAATTGATACCGGTAGATTCCTTTAATTCAAACAATGCAGTGGCTAGCTCAGCTTTTTTGTTACAGCTAAACAAAAACAATATCCCAACGATAAACGAGATCGAAAAAAATTTTAGTATCATATCATAAAAGCAAAAAGATCATTTTTTCAAATGATCTTTTTGACTGTATTTTTTAAAATTAAGGATTAATATCCAGGGTTTTGTGTTAAGTTAGCATTTACTGCTAGTTGTGAACTAGGAATTGGAAACAACAATACATGAGCATCAGCTGCTGGCTTTTCCTGGTAAGCATTAAGAAATTTACCAAAACGTATTAAATCCTGTCTTCTATAACCTTCCCAATATAATTCCCTACCTCTTTCATCTAACAATTTATCTAAAGTTAATGCAGCCAAATCAGCAACACCACGTTTTTGACGAATGGCGTTTACTAAGGGTAACGCTCCAGCAGCATTGCTGGTTCTTAGCAATGCCTCAGCCTTCATAAGCATTACATCTGCCAATCTGAAAACAGCAAAATCATTATCTTTTTGATCGCCAGGAGTACCATAATCAAAAGCATATTTTATTGGTCTAATACCTGTTATTTCCAATGTATTTGGATCAGATTCTCTAAGTTTGACTTCCCTAGTAAATGACAGTGGTGCAGTAGATGGATTTCTGGCAAACAACGGTGCGTCAGTTGTCAAATTATACTGTTGCCCAACCCTAAAACCTACATTCACTCTTTTTCCTGGATTTGGAAGCGCACCAGGATATGTATAATAAACTCCACGCCGCTGATCTGTTGCCTCAAACTTATCATAAAAATCAGATAAAGTCGCAAATCCATTCCATCCACCAGGATTTTGATTGTAGTGAGATACCATATATGTAAAGCCCCTAATATTGCTACCACGATTAGCGGCAGCATCATTTAAAAAGGTAAAAATATTTTCGGTTGATTTAACGTTATTATCAGGAGAAAAATTATCGAAATAATTAGCATTCAAAGAATACTTACCAGTTCCAATAATTTCATCAGCTAACGACGCAACCTTGGCCATATCCTCAGGAGCAAAGGTGGGAGTAGTTCTGTTTAAATAAACACCCTTGTTAAGATAAATCTTCATCAATAATGCTTTAGCAGCATTTTTGTTGGCAACATAGGCTTGACCTGCATCGGGAAGTGTGGGTAATATTGCTGTTAGTTCACTCACGATAAAATCTAATGCATCTTTTCCTTTTAGCGTGACAGGTAACAATTTATAATTTGTTAAATCTTCACGATAAGGCACTTGGTCGTAGCCATCCAACACCCAATACATAGAGAAAGCTCTTATGAATCTTGCCTCTGCAGCTTCCTGTGGAGAAGGCTTATATTGAAGAACATTTGAAGCTGCAAACTGCGTAGCTAACAATCCTTCAAACTGTCCCCTCACCTGTCCGAGGTCAGCATTCCAGGTTTTAGTAGCTACGGCTCTCCATGCTCCGTTATCATCCCAATCTCCTGCACGGGTGGGAGGAATTGCTTCATCGGTACTAAGCGTTTGCAGAGCCCATAGGTCAGAATTTCCTTGAAATGGCCCAGCGATTGAAGAATAAGCACTAGCCAAAAACTGTGATGCTTTTAAATCACTAGAGTTGTTTTGGGCCAACTCACTCCTGAATTTCTCGTCAAGTTTTGTACAAGAAAGGGAAAAAAGTGTTATGGCGAAAACGATATATTTTCTGTATGTCATAAAAAAAATTTAATTAAATTATAAAGAAAAATTAATTCCTAAGGTAAAAGTACGAGCCGAAGGGTAAGGAATATATTCTATGCCTAAAGACGGGATACCATCTACGCCGCCATCAGTATTTACTTCAGGATCAAACCCGGTATATTTTGTAATAACAAACAAATTCTGACCTGTAAGCGAAATATTTACGTTCCTTAAACTTTTACCGATATTACCAACTTTGTAACTAAGCGTAGCATTGGTCATTTTAATATAATCACCTTTTTCTAAATTACGAGTTGATGGAGCAGGTGCGTTAGATAGCGCCTCTTTGATACCTGTACCTATCAGAGCTTTAGCAATATTCCTATTTCCCAAATTTCCAATACCTAACACCGAAGCCGCAGTATTGTTGTAAATATATTGCCCAAAGTTTCCATTCATATTTATTGTTGCAGTAAATTTCTTATAACTAAAATCCGTGTTTAACCCTAATAACATTGTTGGATTTGGACTTCCTGAATAAAACAAAGTATTACCTCCATTTGTGTAGATACTTTGCCCTGTTGTCTTATCAATTCCTTCAAACTTTCTTAGATACCAAACATTTAGAGGCTGATCACTAATAACTCTTTGACCTCTTACCCCAGAAAAGCCTTGACCCCGTAATTCCCCTGTTTCATAAAAACCGGGCAATCCAGTCACATTATTTTGTAAAAAGGAAGCATTACCTCCAATATTCCAGTTTACGTCATTGCCTTTAATAACAGCAGCAAGTAGGCTTATTTCAAATCCTTTGTTAATAACATTTCCAGGTAAATTAATCCAAATTTTACCACGAGGTGCTGGTTGTATTATATTTTGCTCAAATAATACATCGCTGGTCTTTTTATTGAAATAATCAACTGAACCAGAAAGCCTATCGTTAAAAATGCTAAAATCAATACCAACATTAACTGTAGCGGATGATTCCCATTTTAAGTCAGGGTTCCCATAATTTACTTGTTGAACTTCTGGTCCTAAAATTGTTGAATTATACTGACCAATTATTATTCTGTTCAAAGAAGCACCGGAACGAAATTCCTGGTTACCTGTTTTACCCCAGCTCGCCCTTACTTTTAAAGTTTTTATAAATTCATTATTTTCTAAAAATCCTTCTTTACTTACAATCCAGCCAAATCCAACAGAAGGAAAATAACCATACTTATTATTACTACCAAAACGAGTTGATCCATCTGCCCTAAAGGTACCCGATAGCATATATTTATCTTTATAATTAAATATTCCACGGGCAAAAAACGACTGAAGTTCTTGTGTTGCAGAGCCAAATGAGTACATTCCTCGACTGGATTGCGATGTAGTACCGAGATAGTCATAATAATTCAACCCCAAATTTGTAAAATCCTGACCGGTTACACCGTTTCCTTTAGAATCAAACACAAGCCATTCATGACCTACTACTGCGTTGATATTGAAATTGGACGCAACTTTTTTGTTGTAATTTAACGTATTGGTTATCTGAGTATTAGTTTGTTCCTGATTATTTAAGAAAGCTAACCCCCTTCCTTCAATACCCTGTATATTAAGTAACCGGTTTACTTGTCCTTTTCTAACGCCTGTTTGCCTATTTACACTATATAAAAGGCGGTATTCAAGGTCATTGGTTATTTTATAGGAAGGTGAAATACTGGCTATAATTGTATTAACTATAGCTTTATCTTTAAAATAATTTAATTGAGCAAGTGGATTAATAGTTGTTGAACCAAGAGCAGGGTCTATCCAAGCTGAATCAGTACCTGGCTTGATAAGCGCATGAGTAGGATTCCATTGTAATGCCTGCGAAATTAGGTTGCCTGTAAAGCCAACAAATGCCGAAATAGGCGCAATGTCTTCGTTTGTTTGGGTTAGCAATACATTGATATCAAGCCCTAATTTCTTGCTTGGTAAAAATTTAAAGCTACTGGTTAGATTAACAGACAGTTTTTTTAATTCAGAAGTTTTTATTATCCCTTTTTGGTCAAGGTAGCCAGCAGAAATCCGGTAGCGACCATCTTCGGTTCCGCCACCAAGAGCTACATTATAGTTTTGAATAAGGCCAGTTTGTTTGATAGCATCGAACGCATTAACACTTTTGCCAAAATCACCAGCGGTCAAGCCATAATCTTTTAAAGTCGTGCGGTATTCGTTAGCGTTCAACACCTGCAATACTTTTGCTACTTTGGAAAAACCTGAGGAAGCGCTAGCATCTAACTGTGGTGAGCCAGCCTTTCCACGCTTTGTTGTAATAAGTATTACACCGTTTGCTCCCCTTGAACCATAAATAGCTGTAGAAGAGGCATCCTTTAAAATTTCGATACCCGCTATATCGTTGGGATTCATATAGGCAAGAGGGTTACCGCCATCGTTGCCAAAATCGCCACCACCTCCGCCAGGGCGAGCCGTACCGCCAGATAAAGGCACACCATCAATTACAAACAAAGGCTGATTGCCGGAACGAATAGATGATGAACCCCGAATCCTGATAGTGGTTGAACCACCCGGCTGACCTGTGTTGTTAATTACCAATACGCCTGCTGCCTTGCCCTGAATTAACTGATCCGGTGAAGTGTAAGTCCCTTTATTAAAATCTCTCGACTGGACAGATGACGTTGCGCCTGTTAAATCTCGTTTTCTGGCAGTACCATAACCAGTAACTACTACTTCATTAAGGTTTCCTACGCTTGTTTCCACCGATGTGTTTAAGGATGTTTTACCATTAACAGCTTCCTGCATTTTTACAATACCTGTACCGGTAAATACCAGCACAGCATCTGCAGCTACATTGTTTAATGTGTAAACTCCTTTTTCGTTGGTGGAAGTAGCATTTTTAGTTCCTCTTACGGAAACCGTAACGCCGGGAAGTGGTTCCCCTTTTGTATCTGTTACATGTCCGGTAACTGTTTGGGCCAGCGAGGCTGTAGTAAACCCAATAATAGCCATGAAAAGCATGGCAGCTTTTCTCATTAAAGCAAGGTGCATAATCGTTAAGTTTTTTGTTTGGTAATGAATAAATAACAGCAAATAAATAACCTTTGTACTACATAAGTAATACTATTTTATCAATTTGCTGCATGAAGCTAACATTTTTTTTATTTAGGAAATGAAATTAATTAACAAACCTTTACAAAAATTGTTTTTAAATAGCTACAACTTTCACAAACGTTTGCGAAACGGTTTGCTGTTAAAAAATAGTTTACTTTACTACTTTAATTATGACCAATACAACTTTAAAAAAGATATCAGAAATGCTTGGGTTAAGTATTTCAACTATATCCAGGGCGTTAAAGAACCACCCCGATATTTCCGAAAAAACAAAACAACGGGTAAATGAATTGGCTACTGCATTGGATTATGAGCCCAATACAAACGCCATTCAGTTGCGCACCAGCAAAAGCAACCTGTTTGGGTTGATTGTACCAACAGTTTCTAATTTTTTTTATGACTCTTTCATTGCATCGGTTGAAGAAGAAAGCAGGAAAAATAATTACAGCCTGATGATTTTACAATCGGGAGATGACCCAGGCATTGAAATGCAGAACCTTAAACTTTGCAGGCAAAATAGGGTGAGTGGTGTTTTTACATGCCTTTCATCCCAAACTATTAACATAGACTCATTTACAAAATTTAAGGATTTAGAGATACCTGTTATTTTCTTTGATCTTGTGCCGGATGTGCAGGGTATAAATAAAGTTTGTGTAGCGGATGTTTTATCGGCCACGATTGCAGCAAATACAATCAATACAAAAAATAAGAAAAAAGTATTTGCAATATTTGGCAAACCCAATCTTTCTATCACTAAAAAAAGGCTGGAAGCATTTAAAAACAATATTGATAAAAAAATAGTAATAACGTACCTGCATGCAAATAATACCCCGCAAGCTGAACAATTTGCGACCGAGGCTATTAAACAAAATGCGGATACTATTTTTTGCATGAGCGACGAAATACTCGTTGGCGTAATGAAAGCCATACAAAAAGCGCAATTAAAAATACCAGACGATATTGCTGTAATTGCAATCAGTAATGGCTTTATTCCAAAATTGTACTACCCGGAAATTACCTATGTTGAAACCAGTGGCTATAAACTCGGTAAGCTTGCGTTTTCCAGCATGATGGCTTGTATGGCCGGCAGTGCCTTTATGCAGGAACTTACTATTGAAAGTATGCTGGTAGAAGGTGGATCAATGTAGACGGAATCCGCAATAAACCCAAATGCCTAATTCCTGTTTCTACCCTTTTCGCCGGGATATAAATTTTTAACAGCCTCACTTTGCCAGAATTGTTTGGTGTCAATATCCAAAATGCTGAGCCTGCCGGTAAAGGCGGCTCCTGTATCTATATTCCATACATTACAACCTTGCATAGGTACATCTACATTATAATAAAGGGTGGGTGTATGACCAATATATATTTCATCAAATAGTTTAAGACGTTCGGGATAAAACAACGAAGTTTTTTTGATGTCCTTATCCATTGTCAGTGCCATCTCCCACATGGTTCTGTCCCAATAAAAATTTGTTGTATGTAATTCTGCTTTTGGGCCATGCATTGCCGTAAAGCCTGCATGAATGAACAACCTGTTCTGTTCATCTATAAAATATAATTGCATTTGTTCAAAAAACAGAAGGTGCTGTTGTTTGGTTGCAGCATCTATACCATCGTAACTTTCGATGGTTTCTTTTCCTCCATGTGCAAGCCAGGTATCATCGATGTAAACGGTCCGTAACCAATCCTCACACCAAACATCATGGTTCCCTTTTATAAAAATACAATGCTGATGTTTGGATAGCTGTATCACAAATTCTATCACCTGTGCCGATTCGCTCCATCCATCAACATAATCACCCAAAAATATCAATGTATCATTGGTTGTTACAGCTGCCTTTTCCAACACCTGCTTCAACGCTTTCAGCCCGCCGTGTACATCACCGATTACGAATACTTTTGTCACTTTACTACTTTTAAAATTCACTTATTTTTATCCAGGTAAAGTTCGTTGGTTATTATCCTATTTGAAAAGATTATGGGCATCCTTTAAAATTCTAGAAACCTGAGAACGTCCTAAAAGCATTTGTCAGTGAAATGTATCATAAAAACAGGTGTTGGTAAACGGTGTAATTTCTGCTAAAGAAAGAAAGAAGTTAAAAGGTCGCACCTGCACTCGGTCTCGGCAGGCCATTTCACAGCCACACCGACCAACGCTATTGCACTTTTTTGCGTTAGGCAAAAGCTAAAGGTTTGCGTATTAAAAACCCGTTAAAAACAAATGCAACGGGAATTTATTAAGCTATATTTACCTTCTTTAAGGCGAACCCTGTACGACTAAAACTGAACCCCTGCTGTGAAGTTATTCTTTCTTTTTATTTTACTAAATTTGCTTTCAAACTATTTTTTATGGCACGAATTGCAGGTATCGCAACGACAAAAAATACTCGTGGAGAAATTACCCATGTAACATTTAATCTAAAAAAACATCAGCAGGTAATGCCCTTGTTAGTCGACCTCGGTGTATTTCCAAAAACAGCGTTTAAAAAAGAATGCGAAAGTGCTATAAGTGTAGAGGATGCCCGTGCCAGAACTAAAGAATTTGTAAAATCCCTGCCGTGGAAAAAGTAATTATTTCGCCTTTCGTTGTAAACAAATTAGAATCGTTAATCCTTGTACTTTTTGAAAACGAGTACTTTGGTTTTATGGAAAGTGCAATGGATTATGTAGATAATATTTATGACTTTATATTGTCAATTCCTTCTGAGAAAAAAAAGCGTACAAAAAAATCAAAGTTCGGTAACTGGTACTGCAGCTATAAAGCAAATCGAAAAACAACCTACTTTATTACTTTCGATTATGAAAGAGGTATCTACCTTATAAAAAATATCACCAACAATCACAGCAGTGACTATCCATCATTTATAAAAAGCATTAAATAATTTTTTAAAGCACTTTTTATTGTAAGATTACCTTTATTGTTGCAAAGCATATTATCTCCCTTCATCTTCATAGGCGTCGCACTCTTTTACAGTAAATCTTTACTCGGATTTTATTACATTATAGAATTGCAGGAGGTAAGTTCTAAAAACCACCTGCCAGCATCCCATGGCTATTGTAAAGCCCAACTTCAGTATTTCAAATGTCAAAAGCGTTACGGCGTGGCACCATTGCGCTTTGCTCCATTCTGCCCACGCCTCCATTCCTTCCCATCCATCCAGACCCCTGGAAGAAAATCCGTATCCAAAACAAACGAGCAAACAAAAAAAAATCAGCAAAGCTAACTACGGCCATGGGGTGATCCAAAAGCAGCCCTCTTAAACACAGCCCAGCCGCACAGCCCCAACATTTACGGGCTTCTGCTTTTGGAGTAACCCCATGCCCTGCGTTTTTTCAATGGCTTTCTTTTTTTTCTTTTTTTCTTTTGGAGTTGTATGTGAAGCGAAGCGGAGCATAACTAAACAGCATGCTATGCAACGTCCGGAAATTAGGTACTACAACCCCACCAAGGCCATACAGCCAAACGATTTATTTATTTTGTGCAAGGGGCTTAACAGCGGCAAACCGCTTGCTAAACCCTGTCCAAATTGCTTTGTAATACATTGCAGCTATTTGGAAGAATACCAGTTTTATTATGCCCTGTGTTTTGGGCTGTGGAAAGCCAGGTACTACAACATTTATTTAACAGGATCTGTTATTGAGTTTTTAAGAATAGCAGATTTTAAAATGATCATCCGGAAAAAGTCCGGTATGCTGCAGCCGGCTGAATTTTTTAAAACCGTGGAAAAGGTTATGTTAATTGAAAAACAGGAGCTGGCCATCAGGGAGCAACTAAAGCTTATGGCGGAAATTAAAATCTGCCTGCTCAGGCGCCACCTGTAAAAAGGGAATGGAAAACCCGGGGGCAATACCCCCAGCGGGATGTACCCGGGTTTGAATTTTTTCACCCCTTTAGGGGATGGGGGTTATCCTACTTTCTTTTCCCACTTCAACATTTCCCGGCTCTTTACTTCATCCACAATTTGAGCATATATTTTTACAGTCTTAAAATCAACCCCCATCAAATCGGCCACCACTTCCATGGGAATGCCCCAATAAATTGACAGCGTACCAAATGTATGCCTGCTGCAGTGGAAGGAGATTTTCTTATGAATCTCTGCTTTAATCATAATCGATTTTAGGTTACGATTGGTTACCTGGTTACTGTATGTTTTAAAACAATTGCCGGTTGCCTGGGTGGCCAGTAAAGCTTTGGCTTTGCTGATCAGTGGTACCACTACTCTTTTATCTGTTTTCTCCTGTGTAGTAACTACGCAGTTATTTTTTATTTCAAGGTAGTTGAGAGTTATTATATCCGAATACCTAAGACCGGTGTAACAGCTGAATAGAAAATACTTGAGAACCGTTTGCAGTCCAGGTAATAAAATTTGCTGATCATAAAGTTTTTCCAACACCTCCAATTCATCTGCAGTAAGGTGCTCTTTTTTACCCTTTATTTCTTTTAACTTTAAAATAGCGAGCGGATCCTTTTCAATGATCCCTTTCTTTTCTGCAAAATGTACAATTGCTTTTAATGCCTTTGTTTTAGCATTTACACTGTTTTCATTGTTGTTATTAGCCCGCAAAAGTTGTTGGTAACGAATTGCAAAAGCATAATTAATATCCTTGATTTTAGGTGCGTTAATCAAAGAGGCAATCTCAAATTTCAATCGTCTGTATCGCTGTATTCTACACCATCCAATGTTGGCCGTATCGCAATACTCATCAATAAGTTTTAAAACACATGGATTTTCCGCAGCCTCAGGACCAGTAAAAACATATTGCTCAAAATATGCCCGATCAAATGATTTTCCTGCAGTTTGTAAATTGCTGATATATTGTTGTGCCCTGGACACATAGAGCTGGAAGGTGGGATTGACAATGTAAAATTTAGGGTGCTTTTTTGAGATACAACTATTATCAGTATCCCAATATTGTTGTTGCACCTTACAGGTGGATGAGATCCACTCGTCACCAACAATAAAATAAATTATGGACTGGCCTGCAGCATCCTTCCTGGAAGCCCGGAGGTAAATTCTTAGCGTTATCATCTCTACAAAGTTTTAGTGTGCTAAAAAATGTGGCTCGTCGATGGCTCGTTAAACAACCCCAACAAACACCAACAAACACCCATAACACCCTTTCAAAACTCCTTGATATTCAACAATATCAAGGAAATACCCCGCTAAACACTAACAAACACTGTTGTCATTTGTGGTCTCGGCAGGAATCGAACCTGCATCTAAAGTT
>JANPNY010000632.1:0-4411 GCA_031427745.1 Chitinophagaceae bacterium
AAGCGATTTCAAAAACAAGTTCGGGTTTTACGGTGCGGACAGGTCCAAACTTCTCAATAGCATTGCGCTTTACAAAAGCATCTACGTGTGCAAATTCTTTGTCTGTAAGGCCGCTATAAGCTTTGGTAAATGCCACCAACTTATTTTCAGCATCTCTTACTGCAAAAGTGTAATCAGTATATAAGTTACTTCTTCGTCCGCTTCCTTTTTGGGCATAGATCATCACAGCATCAATGGTTAACGCCTCTATTTTCCATTTCCACCAATCGCCTCTTTTTCTTCCTGTTTGATAAATGCTGTTTTTTCTTTTCAGCATAAATCCTTCTGCATAATGTTTCCGGCTTTGTTGGCGCAGCAGAGCCAGTTCGTTCCAATCTGCACAATTTATAATGGGAGAAAGCTGCATTTTGTTAGTAGCGGCCAACGCAACCATCTTTTCTAATTGTTGCCTTCTTTGATCTAATGGAAAATTCCTCCAATCCACACCGTCGTACTCTAAAATATCGTACGCAAAAAAACTTACCGGCGCACTTTCCATTATTTTTTTATTAATATTTTTTCGGCCAATACGGGTTTGCATTAATGCAAAGGGTAACGGTGTTGCTCCATCTGCAACAATTATTTCTCCATCCAGTACCGTTCCATTAGGCAGCGAATGTTTAAACAACTCGTACTCCGGAAATTTATCTGTCATCAATTCTTCGCCCCGGCTCCACACAAAAAAATTGTCGTTCCTTTTTATAATTTGTCCACGAATACCATCCCATTTCCATTCCACCTGCCACTCATCAATATTGCCCAGTGATTCCACACCATCTTCCAGTGGGTAAGCAAGATAAAATGGATAGGGTTTAGAGATGTCGGCAACATTATTTTCATCGCTCAACAATTCATTAAAACTGATGGTAGCAGGATTCCAGTTACCGCTGATGCGGTGGGCAATTACGGAAGGCGAAGCTCCTGAAACTTTAGCCAGTGCATTTACCATTAACTGTTGCGAAACGCCAATGCGAAAAGAGCCGCTGAGTAATTTATTAAATACAAATTTTTCTGTAGTGCTTTCCAATTGTGCCCAGCCCTGCAGCATAAATATTTTTCTTGCTTCCTCAGTTGCTTTTTCCAACGAGATAAATTGTTCGATATAATAATGGAGTGGATACTCTTGTGGAATTTCTATACTTGTATTACTTGCTTCCACTAACAAGGCGATGGTTTCGGACAAGTCGCCTGCGGTGTGGTAACACTCATCCAATAACCACAAGGGAATATTACAAAATTCACTGCACCAGTTTCTTAATAAAGTGGAGGATATGGTGCGTTTTGGTCTGCGGCCACTGAATAAGGCAATCACCCAAACTTTATCTTTATCCGCTGCCACGGAAAAATAAGTTTCCAGTGCAGTTATTTTTTCGTTGGTTTTGGTAGTAGCACTTAAAGTATCTACCAGTTGAGCAAATGCTTTCATAGCAATTCAATTTTATCTTCCACCGTAGTATCTTCTTCATTGCCGTATTGGGTTTTTACTTCATCGGCTTCAATCCCATTTTCATTAAGGTATTTACTAAAAACAGCCTGAAAGCCATGTGTAACAAAAACTTTTTCTGCTCCTGTTGCTTTTACAGAACTTACCAATCCATCCCAATCGCAATGGTCGCTTAGCACAAAACCTTTATCTGCATTTCTTCTTCGCTGATTGCCCCTCACCTGCATCCAGCCACTGCATATGGCCACCCGGTAAGGTGTAAACTTTTTCATCCATGGCGTGCCATCTGCCGAAGGGGGTGCAATAACAATGGCATTTTTTAATTCCTGTTTGGTTGTTTCCGGTGTTACCTTTTTTACGTTTATAAATTTATAGCCGAGATCGTCCATCACCTGCTGCATGTTATAGATAGCACCGTGAACATATACTGTATCCGTGATGTCTTTTAATGCATCCAACACTCTTTGTGCTTTACCTAAGCTGTAAGCAATTAAAACAGAAGTTTTTTCCTGCTGCTTATTTTGCAAAACCCAGTTTTGCATATCTGCATAAATTTCTTGTTGTGGTTTCCATTTATAGATGGGCAAACCAAAGGTTGATTCAGTAATAAAAGTGTTGCACTTTACACATTCATAAGCACCGCTAATACCGTCATCTTCTGTTTTGTAATCGCCGGTAAAAACCCACACTTCTCCTTTGTACTCTACCCTTACCTGGCTAGAGCCAATGATATGCCCGGCAGGATGAAGTGAAACTTTTACTCCATTAATAAAATGCGTTTGATTCCAGTCAGTTGTTTCATAATCACCCTCCCCGAGCCTTAGTTGCAAAAGGGGTTTTGTAAGTGTGTGACAAAGATATTTTTTGCTGCCTGCCCGTGCATGATCGCTGTGGGCATGCGTTATGATAGCGTTGTTCACGGGTTTCCATGGATCCAGGTAAAAGTTACCTGCCTGGCAGTACAATCCTTTTTCGGTAAATTGTAATAAAGCTGTCATCAAATTTTTGTGCAGTTTAAAAACCCGCTGTCATTTGCAGGGCATATGCGGTTAACAATTTCGGCAATCCATTGTTTGCTTGCCAAAAAAAGTTTGATGCTTTATTATTAAATGATGGTACCGTATACTTAACTCATCCACATCATGCAAAGCTTTCTCAAAGCATATCTTGCAGCCTTAACACATTTAAATTGCTAACCGTTGTTGTTGGTTGTTATACCTACGGTTGGTTCTTCAGCATCTTTTTTGATGAACCTTTTTCGTAGTCTCATAACAGGGTAACTCAACGGGTTTAATTTTATTTTATCATCCCCAAACAACATCCCCCAGTTTTTCATAGAATCTATCCTATCAAAAATCACCTTTAATACTGCCACAAGCGGAATAGCTAAAAACATTCCACCCACACCCGCCAATGCTTCCCCAATAACCACAGCTAAAACTGTTACCAAGCCATTTATTTTAACTTTAGAACTTACCACATAAGTCATGATTATATTATTATCAATAAACTGAACCACTGTTATAACAATCAATACAGTCCAGGTATGTGATAAGTTAGGAGAAGTGGATAAGGTAATTAAAACAGCCAATGCATTTGCAATGAGTGCACCTATATAAGGTATCATATTTAGTACGCCAAAAACAGCAGCAATCAAAATAGCGTATTTAACGCCAAACAGCATAAGCGAAGCTGTGATCATTATAAATACTATAGCCATTTCAAAAAGCAGACCATTAAAATAATTTTTAAGTGTGGACTCTGTTTCATGAATGGTAGCTTCAGCAGTAGTATGGTAATTAGGATTGGTGGAAAGAAAAATAAATCGCAGTAACAAATTTTTATAGTAAAGAATTAAAAAAACATACACAGGAACTAAGCCAAACCAAATTAGAATACCACTTAATGATGAAGCGGTACCGGCCAGGATATTTCCTGCGGAAGATTTTAACGATGCCAGTTGCTGATTTAAAAAATTGGTTTGTTGTTGTATGCCATATCCTGTTTTGGCATGTATCCAAACGGAAGTTACTTTAAGATGTGCAGAAACATTTTTTTCAAGGCTGTCAATATTACTCAGTAAATGTGAGATTTGCATCGAAATAACTCCAACCACCGTTCCTAAAATCACAAATGCAAAAAGTAGGGTGAGCACAATAGCTATGCTGTCCGGCAGTTTAGTACGTTTAATTATACGGTACGCCGGCAACAGGGTTATGCTAAAAATAAAGGAAAACCCAATTGGAACCAATACGGAATGGCCAAAGTAAACAACAATGCCAAGAAGAACAAGCCCAAGTAACTGGATAATTCTGTTATTTAATTTTATTGATTGCATTGCTGTTGATTGTTTAACACGTTATTTCAATATATATGCCACTTTATCATTTATCGGTTTTATGTAAAAGTGGACGAAGTTTTTTGGGGAGATTTTGCCTCATAACCCGGGCGCATTGGTTTTAATAATGCAGTAACTTATCAGTAAAAAAGCAAGTGGGTGCTGGTTTTAAGGAAGCAGCAAGCCACCTAAATGCCATCGAAAAAAAATACAGGAAATCTGTCATCTGTTCTATATAACTATGCACATATGTTACAGCTTATTGAATAGGAAAAATTGAAAATGTTAAGAGGAAGTTTTTAGTAAGATTTATCGGTAGTGGTGTGGGATAATCCTAATATAGTTTCAAAGTGCAAATGACAGGATGCGACAGTTTGCACCTTGATGTTGGATCAGCCGATAACTAAAAATAAAAAACCCACTACAAGAGCGGGTTTTAATAAAAGACTAGCGGGCTGGACGGGACTCGAACCCGCGACCTCTGCCGTGACAGGGCAGCATTCTAACCAACTGAACTACCAACCCTAGAACTTTTCCCTCCAGCAAAAACTTTGTTTTTTTTCGGGAGTGCAAAGATAGGATTTCAATTT
>JANPNY010000633.1:0-1563 GCA_031427745.1 Chitinophagaceae bacterium
AATATAGATATTGAGTTTGAAGTGGCCGAGTTTCACAAGCGGTTACTGGCCTACCTGGTAGATTTTGTTTTAATCATTTTGTACCTTCTCAGCATGTTGTACTTATTGTTTGGCGGCTTTAGAATGGGCGAAGGCAGTGGCGGTTTTGTTGCACTGGTGTTGATATTACCTACACTTCTTTATACTTTTTTGGCAGAACTGTTGTTTGGTGGACAAACAATTGGAAAAAGAATTTTAAAAATTAAAGTAGTGAGCCTCGGTGGAGGAGAACCTACACTCGGCCAATATTTGCTTCGCTGGTTTCTCAGGTTTTATGAATGGGGATTTATTGTATTTTTTTTATTCTGGTCAAATGGATTTATGGGAATTTCTTTTTTGATGATGGGTGGCATTACCAGTATTGTAATCATGATGATATCTCCTAACAACCAGCGGCTGGGAGATATTGTAGCAGGCACTGTAGTAGTAACTACCCATTCTGCATTAACAGTAGATGATACCATTTTTATGCATGTTACCCCCACAAATTACCAGGTAAGTTTTCCGGAAGTAATGCGGCTAAGTGATCGTGATATAAATACCGTTAAAAGTGTTTTGTTGCAGGCGCAAAGAACCAACCGTTTTGATATGTGCAACAGGGTTGCCTACAAAGTGCAGGAAGTTCTAAAGGTATCGACCGATATGTATGCAATTAATTTTTTAGAGAAAATTCTGGAAGACTATAATTATTTATCAACAAGAGAATAAGTAAAGACTTTATTCTTTAAACAGATTGACCATCTTCAACTTCCTACCTAAATCCCTGCGATGTAATTAAAGCACCGAAAACTATCAGTGTTACAATAATTATTATCACCAGCAAGGAAGAAAGTATAATGCCAATAATACAACAAACACGGCCTGCATTGGAAGTGCCAAAGCTGGATGCTGAATATAACTCCGGAGAAAGTTGATACAACTTTTTATCCCTGTTAGCCAATATTAAACCTACTATTCCACAAATTAAACCAACAATACCATAACAGAAAGAGCCAAGGATAGATAGTATGCCCAGCACTAACGCTGTGGTAGCATTGGGCAAATTTTGCTGGGCGCCGAAGTTGGGAGAATTACTTAATAAATCCTGTTGTTCCATGCTATAAAATGTTTAGGCTAACGTGTATAAAATAGTTCTGTAAATATAATTCGTTAGCATTAGCACAGCAATAAAAAGATAGCTGTACACAATTATTTTATTTCCATACCTGAACCTGAATGTAAGTTGTAGCAAAGCAAACAAAAAGAAAAGTAACAATGGAATTGTAACCGGATGATATTGAAAACTTACAATAAAATCACCCTTCAACAATGCTATAAAACTGCTTTGAAAACCGCAACCCGGGCAAGGTAGGAGCAGGTATTTTTTCACCGGGCAAACCAGTTGATTTGTTTCTAACCAATGGATGATATGATGGTGAAGGGGCAATGACTAGGGGTGAGTGTTGGCCGGGCATGTCGATGTCCAGAAGAATGAGATCGGGGGTTTTCTCGCGTGCCAGCCGAAGTGCGGCCTCACCGGAGGTG
>JANPNY010000634.1:0-17823 GCA_031427745.1 Chitinophagaceae bacterium
AGAACGGTTTCCCATGCAGACTGCAAAAAACCTAACAGCAGCTTCTGTAAATTTTTTAACCCCCGAAATAATTGCCAGAACCGGCTGGACAACGGGTAACCTTATCAATGCCATATCTGCAACCCCACCTAAAAGACAAACCTATGATGTCGTTTCATTATTAATCGGTGTGAATAACCAATACCAACGTTTAAGCCAAGATCAATACAGCTTAGAGTTTACTACATTATTAAAGACAGCAATCGGCTATGCCGGAAATAATGCTAAACGGGTATTTGTACTTTCCATTCCTGACTATAGTGTTACCCCTTTTGCAAGCGGTTCCAACAAAGCACTAATTGCCAGTCAAATAGATTCTTTTAATACAATCAATTTAAATATTGCCCTGCAAAATGGTGTTCATTATTTAAACATTACAACCTCCACCAGGCAAGCCGCTGCTGATCCCTCTTTAGTAGCCACAGACGGCCTTCACCCCTCTGGTAAAGAGTATAAAAAATGGGCAGATTTGTTGGCTCCCATTATAAAGGCTGCACTTCAATAAAATCCTATTAGTTGTTTTTTGTCTTCTTACCACTCATCCCGATTACGCCGCTGCAATATTATTTAACCCATCATATTTGTGTAGTCAATTTAATTGTATCATGATACGCCGCACAAAAAAAGTCGTTTTCTTCCTGGGAGATTTTATCCTAACCAACTTTAATACCTCTCCACCCCTTGGTGCATAAATTTCATTACCTATTAAATGGGTTCCGATAGTAAGCAGTGTTACAAATTAATAGTTATAACATTGTGATGAAAACCGGTAACTTATAACATTCCATTAATTTTTCTTCAGCACACAAAACCTAAACCAACATGGACACACATGATTTAATCAAGTGGGGATTAATTATAGGCATCCCCCTATTCGTTTTATTATTGTACAAATTTATTTTGAGGGTATTCCTCGGCGTGGTGATAGTACCGGAAGACAGGATTGGTCTTGTTACCAAAAAATTTGTATTACTTGGTAAACAGGAACTGCCCGAAGGCAGGATACTTGCTACCGAGGGTGAGGCTGGTTACCAGGCCCAGACTTTACCGCCCGGTTTATATTTTGGCAAATGGATTTGGCAGTATGATATCACGTTTCAACCCTTCACCATTATACCCACAGGCCAGCTAGGACTTGTGCTGGCAAAGGATGGTGCCGAGCTTGAAACTGGATCGGTATTGGGCAAAAAAGTAGCCTGCGACAGCTTTCAGGATGCCGTGGCTTTTTTAAAAAACGGGGGACGTAAAGGAAGACAAACCGCCATTATTGCCCCTGGTTCTTATCGTATCAATACATTTTTATTTAGTGTGGAAATGACAGATATGACGATGATACCGGAAAATGCGGTTGGCATAGTAAATACACAGGAAGGTAAACCCCTGGAGGAAGGACAAATAGCAGGAAAGGTTATTGAAGGGCATAACAAATTTCAGGACATTGATCTTTTTCTTGAAAATGGCGGCTACAAAGGCTTACAGGAACAGGTGATACTGGCGGGTTCGTATTTTTTAAACCCCTGGTTTACTAAAATAGAAATGGTGAATATGACGGAGATTGCCATTGGTCATGTGGGGGTTGTAATAAGTTATGTAGGCAATGATGGCGTTGATTTAAGTGGTGCAGAATTTAAACATGGCAACATTGTTTCCAAAGGACAAAAAGGTGTATGGGCCGAGCCATTAGGACCGGGTAAATACCCGGTAAATCCCTTCATCATGAAAGTAGAATTGGTACCCACTACTAACCTGGTATTAAATTGGGCCAATGCAAGAAGCGAAAGTCATCAACTGGACAAACATCTTTCTACCATTACGGTAAGAAGCAAGGATGGGTTCCCCTTCAACCTCGATGTATCGCAGATCATTCACATTCCTACAACCGAAGCGCCAAAAGTAATTGCCCGCTTTGGTAATATGAACAACCTGGTGAGCCAGGTGCTGGAGCCTACCATTGGTAACTACTTCCGCAACAGTGCACAGGATAGCGATGTTATTGCGTTTCTAGGTACCCGTAAGGAGCGCCAGGAGTCTGCAAGAATGCATATTGGCAAAGTGCTTGACCAGTATAATGTGAATGGCGTAGATACTTTAATTGGCGATATTGTTCCACCCGAAAGCCTGATGAAAACATTAACGGATCGTAAAATAGCAGAGGAACAAAAAGTAACCTACGAAACAGAAATGAAGGCCCAGGAAACCCGGCAGACCCTGGAAAAAGAAACAGCCATTGCAGACATACAAAAAGAAATTGTAAAAGCAGACCAGGGCGTATTGATTGCAGAACGCATTGCAGATGCATCAGTAAAAAAAGCAACCGGTGAGGCCAACAGTGTTCGGCTACAATCGACTGCAGAAGCAGACAGGCTGCGATTATTGGCCAATGGTGATGCAGAAAAAATTCGTGTGTTGGCAAAAGCAAATGCGGAACAGATTGAATTGCTGGCAAGGGCCAACGCCGAACAAATTACGTTGACCGGTAATGCGGAAGCAGAGAAAATATTAGCCATCGGTAAATCAAATGCGGAATCGTATAAATTATCAGTAGAGGCAATGGGTGGCAACAACTTTACACAATTAAAAGTAATGGAAGCCATCGGCACCCAAAACATAAAAATAATGCCGGACATTTTAATTGGCGGCGGCGGTGATGGTGCCAATGGCCCAATAAGTGGTTTGCTGGGATTGAAATTGCTGGAGGAGATTGCTAAGAAAAAAGATATGGAGCAAAGCAATTAACCAATCATTTAAAATGTATTACGCTATAATCCTTTCCTCAAATGAGGGAAGGATTTTTTTGTGCGGTATACTGCTGAAAAAATAATAGAGTTATGATATTTCTTTTTATGTAATTGATTTTGTGACTGCATCCCTTAGCAAAACACATACCATGAAAAAAATATTTTCTCTTGTTGCATGCCTGTATTGCACGCTGTATGCTTTTGCAAATGATGGGGGCAGCATTACTGCTAAAGCCAGTTTAACCAATGTAACAGTTTTTAGAGTTGGTGCCGAAATGACTCACCTGGCAAAGGCCGAGTTGATAAAAGGCAACAATGAACTGATCATTGAAAATATCAGCAATAAAATGGATGCAAATAGCATACAGGTAAATTGCAATGGCAATGTTACGGTAATGGGCGTTGAATTTAGTGCAGATCACCTGCAGAATGAAGTTAAAACGCCAGTAATAAAAATGCTGGAAGATTCGGTGGAAATTGTGAATGGCAATCTTGAAAAAATTAAAACCAATATCAACGTCATCAACGATTTACTGACGGTGTTAAAAGCCAATAAAGAAATCAAGGGCTCACAAACCGGGCTTAGTGTAGCCGAGTTGGTGAAGCTGATGGAGTATTATAAAGCCAAATCTTTCGAGTTGCAAAATGAATTGATTACGCTTAACCAAAAAGAAAAGAAGCTGAATGAATGGCTAGTAAAATTAAACAGTCAGATTACGGAAGAACAAAAGAAGAATACAAAATCTACCGGCAAATTGATATTGCAACTGAATTGTGCCGTGGCCGGAAAATACGATTTCATTGTTTCCTATATCACACCAAATGCTTACTGGACGCCCTTTTATGACTTGCGTGCAGAAAGCATTACTGCGCCATTAAAATTAATTTACCGTGCAAAAATTTTTCAAACAACTGGTATCGACTGGAAGCAGGTAAAATTAAGTTTATCTACTTCATCGCCAAGCCAGACCGGAAATGCTCCACTTTTTAAAACCTGGTTTTTGAGCTATATCAATCCGGTGAGTTTATATGACAGATCGCTGGGATTACAAGGGAAAGCTGCAGGAGTTTCGATTTCTTTAAATGAAGTGGTGGTGACTGGTTATGGAGCTTCAAAGGAATCAAGAGACGAAGCCCCGGTTTATTCCATTACTCCGCAATTATATATTGTAAATGGTAGCGAAATGCAGGAATCAGAATTTAAAAAAATAAGAAGCACTGCTATAAAAAGCATTGAAAAGTTAAAGGGAAACCAGGCCACTGATATATACGGATCAAGGGCCGCAAGTGGCGTAACGCTGGTTACTTTAAAAGATGGACTGGAGGATTATATCACCGTAGCTGATAAAGAACTGGATGTTACGTTTGATATTGATCTTCCGTATGATGTTCCCACCAACGGCAAGGCGCAAACGGCTGTTTTGAAGGAAGAACAAATAGCTGCGAATTATAAATTTTATGCAGTACCCAAATTGGATAAAGATGTTTTTCTGCTGGCTGAAATTGCAGATTGGGAAAAGTTGAACCTGTTGCCGGGAGAAGCAAATATCATTTTTGAAGGTACCTATATCGGCAAATCATTTATTGATCCATCCTCTACACAAGATACACTAAACCTTACCATGGGCAGAGACAAAAGGGTAGTATTGAAGAAAGAAAAACTGGTGGATTTTAGCAGCGTTAAATTTTTAGGCGCTAATAAAAAACAAACTTTTACCTACGAGATAACGGTGAAGAATAATAAGAAAGACGCCATTGAAATATTGGTAAAAGACCAGTACCCGATTTCGCAGGATAAGGAAGTGGACGTTGAGTTGCTGGAGAGCAGCGAGGCAGCCAATAATACTGAAACAGGCGTGCTAACCTGGAAATTGAAACTTGCACCAGGCGAAGTAAAAAAACTTAAAATGAGTTATAGTGTAAAATATCCAAAGGATAAAACGCTGAACCTGAATTAATGGCTGGATGGTTTTTTGGTTAAAGCATCCTGCTGCGGCAGGATGCTTTTAATCTACCTTTATAAGAAATAGATCCTTATGGAAGAATATAAAAAAGGAGTTGAAATCCGATGGAGTGACCTTGACCCAAACTTTCATCTACGTCATTCTGTTTATTATGATTTTGGGGCTTATTGCAGAATTTGTTTTTTATCCGATGCCGGTGCAACACCTGCGGTAATGATGCAACAACAAATTGGCCCAATCATTTTTCGGGAGGAAGCCGTTTTTAAAAAAGAGATTCATTTTGGAGATACCGTACACATTAATATACTGTTGGACAAATGCAATGCTGATTATTCCCGCTTTACGATGAAACATGAAATTTACAAGAACAATGATGTGCTGTCAGCCATTATTACCGTTGATGGCGCCTGGATTAACACAAGCCTCCGTAAACTGGCAAAGCCGGGAGAAATTTGTGTGGCAGCCTTAAGCTTAATTCCCAAAACGAGCAGTTTTTTAATTATATAAAAGTCGTATCCGCATGAATATATCAGGCAATGAATTGGATAGCTTGAAAACCTTACCCATTGGCAAAATCAATTTGTATTTGGCTGATTGATTTTGCCACCTGGAGGGCAATTGGTGGAGCAAGATAGTTACCGCCTGCTAGGGTGGGTAACTGCTGCAACTTGTGCGGTGTTAAGTCTGTTGTACCTCCTGCTCTTTAACGCAACAAAAAAGCATAAAAAAAGCTACCCGATATGAGTAGCGTTTAAAATAATATAACTGATTCTTAAAGATTTTTTACAATCGTATTGCTGGTTATTTTGGTTGTAATAGGAATTGCCTGCCCCATTGCATCTGCATTACCAGCACCATCCATAACCAATGATTTTTGCTTTACGATGCCTGTAGTTAAATCAACGGTAGATTCACCGGATAATTTAGACTCCATCGTAACGTTAACTTCCATTCCCTGCTGCTCAATTTTTTTGTTGGTAGATTGTGTTCCTGATAAAGTCAGGATGGCATCATTTCCTTTAATTTCTTTTAAGGTATATGTTTTGTAGGTTTTAGATCCTTCCGCAATGGTAGAATCTGTCCAGCTATCTCCCGGCTTTTTACCCATTGGCAACACCTGGAATATTTCTCCTGCCCCACCGCCGTCATCATTTCCGCCACCAGTTAAATTCTTCATCATATCCACCATCGGGTTTGCATTGGCTGTTTCTGCAGTTGCTGCTTTCTTTTCACTAACAACCGTTCCCGCAGTATTAAAATCTGCTTCGTGTGTTACATTTAGCTGTCCTTTCATCACCTTACCAATTTCAGATTCAAGGTCTTCTTTTTTATCAGAATCAATAGTATAAGCCTGTCCCATTGCGTTACCACTGCTGGTTATTTTTGTAATGGTAGAAGCCACTGTATAGTTGCTTTCTTTCTTGTCTTTTACCTCCACCTGGTGTGTCATGGTAGCATCAGAAGTCATTTCCATTGACTGTCCCATTAAATCCATATTGGTTAATGATTTAACAGTGTTATCAATTTGAAGTTTCTGTCCCTTTATCAAAATAAGTTTGGTGCCGTTGTTTTGTGCCAGGCTTACGGTTGTTGAAAACAGGGTTGCGGCTAAAAAAATAATGAAGTAATTCTTTTGTGTCATATTTTAATAATTAGGTTGCAAATGTAATAGGAAACAAGTTCTGTTACTGAATGTTCAAAATTTTTAACCTTTTGCAAAATCCAGTAGGAAGTAAGGGATTAATTCCCTTACTGTCCTCTCACACCACCGTACGTGCCGTTCGGCATACGGCGGTTTGTTAAAATAATGATGTCTGCACGTTTTAATTTGCAGGGCTTCCGTTTTACGGATTTACATCTCTGCTCAACTCCTCTTACTTTTTACTTTTGGGCACTGCCCTATCATCAAATAAGTAGTTCTCTTAAGTGGTTCGGTTGATGATGCTTCAACATAATCCCTTTGTAATCTTTTAGCCTTATTCCAACATTCAGTCCTTCGTGTCTCTGTGAGACTTCCGATTTTTTTTTGGCTCGTTTCCACACTAATACGACCTCGGCTGACTACTGATAATACCAATCAGCATCGCTGCTGATGTTGCCGCTTCAACACTCGCTCATATCGTCGCCAGCTTATTATCAGTTCTCTCAGGGTAAGCCCATTCGCTTTCTATTCATGTAGCCTCTTCATTTACATGTATGTGTTCTGTACAGTATAGGGCTTTTGTTTCTTTAGCAACATCACCCACACATACCTGCCTTATATGAAGTTTCTGTTCGTAGGCTCGAATATTTGCCGCCAGCTTCTTTCAGATTCCTTTTCGCAAAGGACACCCTTGCTATTGGCTAACGATAAGTACTGCAACTCTCGTTCGGGACTTGCACCCTATAGCGTAATGGACATGCCTGACACACTAAAAAAGCCATCAAAAAATTTGACGGCTTAATACCTTTATTAAAAAAATCGTATTAGACTAATTTAACGTTAACGGCATTCATACCTTTTTTACCTTCTTGCAAGTCGAATTCAACTTTGTCACCTTCTTTGATGTCGTTTACTAATCCGCTAACATGTACAAAAGTTTCTTTGTTAGAATCGTCGTGCTTGATAAAACCGAATCCTTTTTCAGAATTGAAAAACTTTACAGTGCCTTGTGTTTTGTTCATTTTAAATTGTATTGTAATTATTTATAAAGGCGCAAACTTACAGAAATATTATTAAATGGTGGATAAAATGTTTTTAACCCATTCAAAAAAAATATTTCAGATGTATTAATGCAATATTGCCACCCCTGCAAATTCAAACCATATTCTCTGAAGGTGTAAAGTCAAAAAAGGTACAGGTACAAAAAACCCGGCAAAATGCCGGGCTAAAAATTTATTACAAGTAATTATTTGCTCATTACTGCTGCCATTGTTTTTCCAATGTCGGCCGGGCTAGCTACTACATGAATACCACATTCAGCCATAATTTTCATTTTTGCAGCTGCTGTATCGTCAGCACCGCCTACAATAGCACCTGCATGACCCATACGGCGTCCCGGAGGAGCTGTCTGGCCTGCGATGAAACCAACTACGGGTTTTTTATTCCCGGTAGATTTAATGTATTCTGCTGCTTCTGCTTCCATTCCTCCACCAATTTCGCCAATCATTACAATTGCATCTGTTTCGTCATCATTCATAAATAATTCAACTGCCTGCTTAGTGGTAGTGCCAATAATTGGATCACCACCAATACCAATAGCCGTGGATATACCAAGACCTGCTTTTGCAACCTGGTCAGCAGCTTCATAGGTAAGGGTACCGCTTTTTGAAACAATCCCAATTCTCCCTTTCTTAAATATAAAGCCTGGCATGATGCCTACTTTACATTCATCTGCTGTAATTACACCCGGGCAATTTGGTCCAATCAACCTTGCCTGTGTAGTTAATAAATAATGTTTCACTTTTACCATATCCTGCACCGGGATGCCTTCCGTAATACAAACTACCAATTCTATTCCTGCATCTGCCGCTTCCATAATGGCATCTGCTGCAAAAGCCGGTGGTACAAAAATGATGCTTACATCCGCACCGGTGGTATTTACCGCATCTGCTACGGTGTTAAATACCGGCCTGTCAAGGTGTGTGCTTCCACCTTTGCCGGGCGTTACACCACCAACCACGTTGGAGCCATATTCTAACATTTGAGTAGCATGGAAAGTGCCTTCCGTACCAGTAAATCCCTGTACGATGATTTTGGAGTTTTTATTAACTAAAACTGACATATATTTTTATTGATTGGATGCAAAAATAGGTGGAAAAATTTAGGTATCCCGATTTTAAAAATGAAAAAAATTAGTGGTTGCGTAAGATATCATGTGCATAAACAAAGCGGTTTCCGTCTACCTATTTGAAACAAATAAACGAGGCATTAAAGGGAGGTAATATTTTAAAAAGACTCATGAACATCTTTTGTCCATTACCCATCAATTAATTCAGCAAGTGTTTTTTTTTCAAGAATTTTTAAGGTTGCATCTCTTGTTAATGCCATTGCTTTGTTTAAACCGCAGGTGGCTTCATCGCAGTCTAAACACTTTTCATAAAAATTAAGGCTCACGCAGGGCAGCAGTGCAATTGGCCCGCCTACCACCCGTATTGCTCGGGCAAGACTGATTTTTTTTGGATTTTCCGCAATATAATAGCCGCCGCCTTTTCCTTTTTTACTTTCAAGAATGTTGGCCTGCTTTAGTTCCAGCAGGATAGTTTCCAAAAACTTGATGGGGATTTTTTTTTCGATAGATATTTCTGAAATAAGTACCGGACCCTGCCCGTATTTACCCGCCAAATAGCCTAAAGCTTTTAATGCATATTGAGTTTTCTTAGATAACATATCATCAAGGTAAGGATTAAATAAAAAATAAAAAAAATTAAACAGCAGTCTACTATTACTATAGACTGAAAGACTATCTTTGCAAACTAAAATCAGAAGAATATGAGTTTACATTTAGGAGATATTGCTCCAAATTTTAAAGCAACCACCTCATTAGGAGAAATCGATTTCTATGAATACCTCGGTGATTCATGGGGCGTATTATTTTCTCATCCGGCCGATTATACCCCTGTTTGTACAACAGAACTGGGCAGAACCGCAGCCTTAAAAGATGAATTTGCCAAGCGTAATGTAAAAGTGCTGGCACTGAGTGTAGACCCTGTTGACAAACATATCAGCTGGATCAATGACATCAACGAGACACAGCATTGTTCGGTGGATTTTCCCATCATTGCAGATGATGACAAAAAAGTTTCCAACCTATTTGATTTTCTTCACCCAAATGCTTCTGCTACTGCAACTGTTCGTTCCTTGGTAATCATAGGTCCTGATAAAGCGGTTAAATTAATTATTACCTATCCTGCAAGCACCGGAAGAAATTTTGTAGAAGTATTGCGTGTGATTGATTCGCTGCAATTAACTGCAAATTACAGTGTAGCAACACCTGTTAACTGGAAAGAAGGAGAAAAAGTAATAGTAGTTCCTTCCATTAGCACGGAAGATGCTATTAAGAAATTTCCCAAAGGCGTAGAAGTAATTAAACCTTACTTGCGCTATACACCCCAGCCCAATATTGATTAAATTGTATTTATTGTAACGATGGATTAGAATGCAAATGCATCCTAATCCATCGTTTTGTTTTAAACATGCTTTCTCAACTGTTGCAGCAATGCTCTCATATCTTTAGGAGGTTCAGCAACAAGATCATGCGCTTTACCAGCTGCGTCGGTAAATTTTAATTGATAACTGTGCAAGGCCACCCGGTTTAGTATGGGTCGCTCCTCATCTTCTTGCCTACTTAATTTGTATTTCTTTTTAATGGCAGAAAGCAATATTGGTTGGCCATCGCCGTACAATGGATCGCAGGCAATTGGATGACCAATATTTTTAGCGTGTACCCTAATCTGGTGTGTACGCCCGGTATGAATCCTGAATTTTACCAACGAATATTTCCCCAATGCTTCTATTACTTCATAATCAGTAAGAGAAGGCTTGCCGTTTTTATTTACGATCATTAGCCCTTTTTGTACCAGGTGCTCCATAATAGATCCATCAATACTTCCGGATTGGTTGGGTAATACGCCATGTACCAGCCCCAGGTAATATTTTTCAACGCTACGATCTTCAAAAGCTTTGGAAAAATATTTATGTGTAGCCTCATCTTTTGCAAAGAGGATAATACCGCTGGTATCTTTATCTAACCGATGCACCGTAAAAATATGGCCATACTTTGCAATCAAACCATCTTTTAAAGAAGGCTCAGACTGTGTTCGGTCTGGAATGGACAATACACCCGGCGCTTTGTTAAGCACAACAAACTGATCTGTCTCAAGTATAATTTCTGCTAATCCTTTCAAACTAAATAGGTATAAGGGTGATTACTTTTTCTCGGGCCTGTTACTTACCCTGCTATTGGCAGCGGTGGTTTTACTCTTTTTAAGTTTGCTGGCAGCATCCATCGGCGCAGCGGGAGGATATACTTTTTTTACTGCAGGCTTAGCTTCAGGTACCACTATTTCCGGTTCCTTTTCTGCAGTTTTAACGGGCAGTTTTTTATAGGAGGCATTCATGTATTTCAACAACCTCAATTCCTTTTCGCTCAGAAAACGCCATTTGCCCCGCTCAACATTTTTCTTGGTGAGGTTGGCATACATTACCCTGTCAAGTCCTTTTACATCATAGCCCAGCGATTCAAAAATACGGCG
This sequence comes from Chitinophagaceae bacterium, assembly GCA_031427745.1. Lineage (GTDB taxonomy): Bacteria > Bacteroidota > Bacteroidia > Chitinophagales > Chitinophagaceae > Ferruginibacter. Next base: position 10,976 of record JANPNY010000634.1, read on the forward strand.
TACAATTCGGTTACGACCACTATGTATCTCAATACCAATGATAGATTTATCCCTTGCATCGGCATATGCCAATGAATCTGCTTTTATCTCGCCATCTTCCAACTGTATTCCGTCTAAGATTTTATCAAAATCGGCTTTGGTAAGCGCCTTATCCAGCTTAGCTTCATACACTTTGGTAATATTATAACTAGGGTGCGATAATTTTTGCGTAAGCTCACCGTCGTTGGTCATCAGCAATACGCCGGAGGTATTTCTATCCAACCTTCCAATGGGATAAACCCTTTCGGTAGTAGCATGTTGTATAAGGTGCAAAACCGTTTTTCTGCCCTGTGGATCATCAGTAGTGGTAATATAATCTTTGGGTTTATTTACCAGGATGTACACCAGGTTTTTTGTAACAAATAATTTTTTACCGTTACAAACGATGTCATCTTTCTCACTTACTTTATGGGCAGGTTCTATAATAACAGTACCGTTTACCTTCACTTTACCTTCCTTAATAATTTCTACTGCATCTCTCCTGCTGCAAACACCTGAATGCGCTAGAAATTTATTCAGCGGCATCTGTGCATCGCTAATGGTGGCAGGTTTATTTTTTGAAGCAAGTATCTCCGGAACAGTAGGCCTGTATTTTGGAGCAGGCGCAATAATTTGCTGAACGCTGTCAGCAGCTGCTGCAATCGGTTCCTGTACTTTTCCTGTACTATCCTTTTTATCTGCTATTTTTTTGGGAGCTGCTCTTCTGGCAATTAACGCAGAAGCATCGGTGGCGGCTTTAAGCTGGCGTTTTTCTTCGAATCTCTTTTCAATGGCTGCAGATCTTTCTTTTTTAGCCTTTCTTTTGGCTTGCTTAAAACCTTCTTTTACTGCGCTGTTCTTTTTTTTGTTTACAAAACCCTGGTAGAACGACTTACTCATATTAATGATAATTTACTATTGTTTCAACAGTGATAAGTTGCAAATGTACATTTTTTACAGGCCAAAGCAGCAGCAAATTGTATAAGTTTGCTACACTTAAAAAATTAAATATGCGTATCAACAGCTATATAGACCACACCGTTTTAAAACCAACCACTACGCTGCAAGAAGTTGAACAACTTTGCCGGGAAGCCATTCAATACCAATTTGCAGCTGTATGTGTTCCACCGTTGTTTGTGAAAAAAGCAATGGCACTCGTTGCTGGTACAGGGGTAAAAGCGGCTACGGTAATTGGCTTCCCATTTGGCTATTCGGCCATTGAAGCCAAGGTGGCTGAAACTGTTTTAGCTATTGTAGATGGGGCTGATGAACTGGACTTAGTAATCAATATCAGTGCTATAAAAAACAAAGACTGGCAATTCCTGGCAAGTGAAATAAACGCTATTCTTCCCTTCGTACGAAATAAAAACAAGGTAATAAAGATCATCATCGAAAGCGGCATTTTAACCGATGAGGAAATTATTACCTGCTGCGACTTATATGGTGCGGCCGGTGTTGATTTTATGAAAACCTCCACCGGTTATGCCGCAACGGGTGCCACTGTTGAAGCAGTAGCCCTTATGCGGAAACACCTGGCAGATGCTGTACAAATCAAAGCAAGCGGCGGAATAAAAAATTATACATTTGCCAAAGCACTTATTGAAGCAGGGGCTACAAGACTTGGCTGCAGCAGCAGTATTCAAATTGTAGAAGAAGCGGCACAACAACAGTAATGGAATAGTTTTTGACAATAGAATTACATGAAAAAAATAGTTATACTTTATTTATTCGCACTGCTGGTTGATAAAGCAACCGCTCAAAACACCTTTACTCCCGTTGACAGCACCCGGCCTGTCGGCAGGGTTACCATTATCAAAGACAGCAGGTTAGACGAACTGGCGAAAATAGAAGCAGCTTTTAATGAAGACATGGCAGCAAAAGCAAAAACCACAGCAAGAGGTTACCGCCTGATGCTGCTAAGCACAAACGACCGGGTTCTTGCCATGAAGGTGCGGACTCAATTATTACAGCGCTACCCTGAACAAAAAGTATACATGAGTTTTCAGCCACCTTATATCAAATTAAAATTTGGTAATTTTTTAGATAAAGAGGAGGCAGAGGATTACAGAAACGAAATCCTGAAAAACAAATTGGTGACTTCAAATATATACCTGTCCGCAGAAACCATCGAAGTAAAACCGGATAAGAATAAAGACAGTATGCAATAGGCAAATGGCCATAAGCAAGCCGGCAGCTTTAATCATTTCTTTTAACATTTACCCCTAAACCAATTGCTGTGAGTACAACATTGGAACAACAAATAAAAAAGCTGGCAAATGAATATGCTGCAGAATTTGTGGCAATCCGCAGGCACCTGCATGCTAATCCTGAATTAAGTTATGTAGAATTTGAAACCTCCCGTTTTGTGCAGGAAAAATTAACAGGTTTCGGCATCCCTTTCGAGATAAAAGCAACCACCGGTGTAATTGGTTTACTAAAAGGTAAAAATCCGGAAAAAAGAGTGGTAGCCCTGCGGGCCGATATGGATGCATTGCCGATTATGGAAGAAAATGAGGTGCCCTATAAATCCTGCAAGCCGGGCATTATGCATGCCTGTGGGCATGATGTGCATACTGCCTGTTTATTAGGGGCTGCCAAAATATTGAGTGAGTTAAAAGATGAATGGGAAGGCACCATTAAATTAATATTTCAACCCGGCGAAGAAAAAAACCCCGGCGGTGCAAGTTTACTTATTAAGGAAGGCGTGCTGGAAAACCCTGCACCCCAAAGTATTTTTGGTATGCATGTACACAGCTCTTTACCCACCGGCAAACTAAGTTTTAGAGGTGGGATGGTGATGGCGAGTGCAGATGAAATTTATATTACCATCAAAGCAAAAGGCGGACATGCTGCAGCTCCACAATTTACAACAGATACCATTTATATTGCTTCCAGTTTGGTTGTAAGCCTGCAGCAAATCATCAGCCGCAACAATAATCCTTTTAACCCCTCGGTGCTATCCATTACAGCAATTCAAGGCGGCAACACAACCAATGTAATTCCTTCGGAAGTTAAGCTGATGGGCACTTTTAGAGCAATGAATGAAGAATGGCGGTTTAAAGCACACGACCTGATAAAAAAAATAGCGACCAGTTTAGTGGAAAGCATGGGCGCAGCAATTGATATAAAAATTGATGTGGGATATCCATTTGTTTTGAACAATGAAGCATTGAGTGCAGCGGCCCATAAAAAAGCTGCTGGCTATCTAGGTGCCGAAAATGTAGAAGAAACGGAACTCCGCATGGGTGCAGAAGATTTTGCCTTTTATTCCCATAAAATTCCTGCTTGTTTTTTCAGGCTGGGTACTGGCAATATTGAAAAAGGTATTACCATTGGCGGCCACACACCTACTTTTAATATTGATGAAGATGCCATTGAAGTAGGTATGGGTATGATGGCTTTACTGGGCGCCACCAACGGGGGTTTGGAAGCGTAAAAAATTATAAAAATTATCCACCAATAAAATCAATTCCATGCAAACTATCAACACCGCCCTGCTCTCTTTCGGCATGTCCGGCAAAGTTTTTCATGCTCCGTTTATTGCAGCGCATAAAGGATTTCATTTAATGGGTGCGTGGGAACGCAGTCAAAAAAATATCCAACAAATTTATCCGGATACTACCAGTTACCCAACATTGGAAAGTCTGCTCGATGATGAAAAGGTACAACTGGTAGTAGTAAACACACCCAACCAAACGCATTACCATTATGCAAAAGCGGCAATGCTTGCAGGTAAAGATGTAATTGTGGAAAAAGCATTTACCACCACGGTACAGGAAGCCGTTGAACTGAAACAGCTGGCCAAGAAACTCCACCGCAATATCAGCGTGTATCAAAACCGCCGTTTTGATAGTGACTGCAGAACGTTGCAGGCAGTACTAAAGCAGGGTTTATTGGGCGATATTATCGATGCTGAATTCCGGTACGATCGCTACAAGCCGGTTATTGGGCCCAAGCAACATAAAGAGACAGCTGGTGCCGGTGCCGGATTGCTGAATGATTTAGGACCACATTTAATTGACCAGACCATCACGCTTTTTGGAATGCCGCAACAGGTGTTTGCTGATATAAGAATTACCCGCCCACATTCGCAGGTAGACGATTCATTTGATATACTGTTGTACTACCCAACCATGAGAGTGAGATTAAAATCGGGTATGTTTGTAAGAGAAGCTACACCTGCCAATGTGCTACAAGGCACCAAAGGCTCCTTTATAAAAAGCCGCGGCGATGTACAAGAAACAAAACTACTGGAGGGATTACAGCCCGGCAGTGAAGACTGGGGTGTAGAAACCACCGCCACTTACGGCTTGTTGCATACAGAAATAGAGGGTATAATTTTTAAAGATAAAGTACCATCTGCCGTAGGCAATTACCTTGATTTTTATGAAGAATATTACCAGGCAGTTACAACAGGTTCAGCAATGCCGGTTACCTGCGATGAAGCAATAGACATCATGAAAATTATTGAAGCGGCCATAAAAAGTAATGAAGAAAAAAGAGTTGTTTCTATAAATGAACTTTAGAGAAAAACCGGCTCATTTATTCTGCAGCAACATCAAACCAAACTTTAGCAGCATCATTCCAGTCGCCGTTGTAGTTAATGGTGAGCTCTTCGTCTTTTTTGATTGACCTCACTGTTTTTACAAAAATAGTTGCCTTTTCAAAATTCATAAAATACTCGCAATTGCTTTGGTAGCGGTGGTTGTACATGGGTACCCAGCCAAGAGCCATACAACATTGCTTGCTATCGGCACCCCAGGCAAAAATATAATCATGCAATAAAGTTTTATCAAGATGTTGCCTGTCCACTGCACTCATTACAATTACAGGCGCCACCTCAATAACCGTATTAACTGCAATTTTTTTATCAGTAAAAACCCCTCTTCCCATTAAAGTGGTTTGGGCCAGGTACAAACAAGCTTTACGCATAACATTTTATTAATGGCAATTGAAGTAATTTGCAAGTTAAGAAGAATGGGGGCAGGGTTGATAATTGATAATTGATAATTGATAATTGATAATTGAATAATTGATAGTTGATAATTGAATAATTCAAATCACCATTCACTATTCACCATTCACCATTCACCATTCACCATTCACCATTTCACCAAAATATTATGTCTTTAAAGTTAGAAGAAAAAACATTACAGGAGCAGTTTTTGGAGGTAATTGCCACTGAAGATAAACTCCTGATAAAGGAATTGCTGAATGACCAAAACATCAGTGATGTGGCAGAGCTGTTGTACGAAAATGAGGAGTACGAAACGCAGATTATTACGCATTTATCCATTCACAGGGCGGTAGGTGTCTTTAAAATTCTGGAGTTACCTACGCAAAAAAGAATCATCAAGCACTTACCAGCTTTTAGTGCGGCCGAGTTATTAAATGAGCTGCCAGCGGATGACAGAACTGCTTTTTTAAGCGAACTAAAAAGTGATGCGGTAAGAGAATTAGTGAAGACGCTGAACCCGGAAGAAAGAAAAATAACTCTCTCATTGCTGGGCTATCCCGAAGGCAGTGTGGGCAGACTGATGACGCCGGATTACACCTATGTTTACGAACACGATACCGTGGCAGAAGTGCTGGATACCATCCGCAAATATGCCAAGAGCAGTGAAACAATTGATGTAATTTATGTAATCAACGACAAGGGCGAACTGCTCGATGATATTCGCATTAAGGATTTTATTTTGGCTTCGCCGGATACTAAAGTAAGTGGGCTGATGGATGGTCGTTTTATAACCCTGCATGCACAGGACGATCAGGAAGTTGCCAACGAAGCTTTTAAAATGAATAACCGGGTGGCTTTACCGGTGGTGAGCAAAAGCAACAAACTGTTGGGCATTGTTACCATCGATGATGTGTTGTGGGTAGCCAACGAAGAGTTTAGCGAAGACATGCAAAAGATGGGCGGTACGCAAGCATTGGACGAACCCTACCTGGAGATGTCATTATTCCGTTTGTTTAAAAAAAGAATAGGCTGGCTGGTAGTATTATTTTTAGGTGAATTGTTTACTGCTACTGCCATGGGTTATTTTGAAGATGAAATACAAAAGGCAGTAGTGCTGGCATTATTTATTCCGTTAATTATTTCCAGCGGTGGTAATACCGGCTCGCAGGCATCAACGCTCATTATCCAGGCAATGGCTGTAGGCGAACTTACTATCGCCAACTGGTGGAGGGTGATGAGAAGAGAAATCAGCCAGGGATTGATGCTGGGTACTGTACTAGGTGTAATTGGTTTTACCAGGGTAATTGTATGGGCCAAAATTCTACCACAGGTGTATGGAAATAATAGTTTGAGGATTGGATTTACAGTTGGTTTTTCATTGATGGGTGTGGTGCTTTGGGGAACATTAACCGGATCTATGCTGCCGTTAATTTTGAAAAGAATGGGTGCCGATCCTGCTGTTAGTTCAGCCCCGTTTGTAGCAACATTGGTTGATGTAACAGGATTGATTATTTATTTTTCTGTAGCGTACTTTTTCTTACAAGGCATATTATTGTAAGGAGCAATCTTCAATATTTCACAAAAATAAAATTAAAAAAGAAAGCCCCTCACAAATGGAAAGGCTTACACTTTTCAGTCTGGATTTATGGTTGTATAATTTTAGAAGCTATTATTTCGACAACAATTTTTTTCTATTAAATAGCCTGGTGATTAAAGGGCTGCAACACCATCTCACTCACTACCCCACTATCCGGCTGCTGGCAAAGGAACCAAATGGCTTTGGCCGCTTATTCAGATTGTACCATTTTTTCTCGTTGAACTTTTAAATCGATGTTATCCCAAAAAGGCGAATCTACACCACCGAGGAAAAGAT
>JANPNY010000635.1:0-8919 GCA_031427745.1 Chitinophagaceae bacterium
CACCTTCTGGTCTTAATTCAAGGTCTTTTTTACCCACTGTAGATACAGCGTAACCAAGTGCTTTTTTTTCTCTTCTAATACCTAAAGCTGTAACTACAACTTCAGATAATCCTTTGGTATCTTGTACCATTTTAACATCTAAATCACCAGAGCCACCATATTTAACTGTAATAGATGCGTGCCCAACTTCTGTAATTTCAAGTGAATTGCCAGCTTTTGCTAATATTTCAAAAGTTCCATCGGGCTTCGAAGTAGTGGAGGCTCTATCTCCTTTCACTTTTATAGTTGCCCCACCAATGGGGGAGCCATCTTTGGAATCCGTTACTTTACCCTTGATTGTTATCTGGGCAAAAACGGCTGCTGTGCTGCATAACAGCACAAGTAGGATTACTGCAATTTTTCTCATAAATGTTGTTTGGTTATCAATAATAAATCTGAAAGTATGAAATTAACATACAATTCACAAAAAAATGACAAGAAATTAATATTATTTGCTGCATAAATATGAATAATTTGTTTTTTCATATATGTTACAGCTTGTTAGAGAAGTATAAAAGGAAAATTAAATAATCTTAAACCTTATAAGCTACTTGCAGGTAAATTCATCATCTGCAACATCCAAAGTAAATTTTTCTAGATTAAATACCGCACCATTGCGATGGCAAATATTCTATCCCGATAAAAATAATACGATATATGGAGCCATACATTTGCCCATGTAGTTCACCTATCATACCGGTGTAAATAACTGAGTATTCCAATGGTGCAACTTTAACCAAGAGCATTAGTGGCCGTTTTTTGATTTTACAGTTTTCCGGAACCATATATGAAATTTACATTACTTCCATGTTAAGTTAATATTAACAAATGAAATAGAAGATATTATAAAAGCAATAAAACTAGTTTTGCAAAAAACTAAAAAACAATGGGATTTAATTCAATTTTAAAAATCTTTTTACCAAAAGACAGGGTATTCTTTCAACTTTTTGAAAGTGTAGCAGAAGAACTGGTAAAAATGGGTGAAAAATTAAGAGAAGTTGTAAACGAACCAGACTTTGATAGAAGAGCACAATTAATTCAGGAAATTGAGGATATGGAGCATGTGAACGATGATTACACCCATAATATCTTCACAGAATTAGGAAAAAACTTTATAACACCCTTTGACAGGGAAGATATTCACTACCTGGCATCGGCGCTGGATGATATTGCAGATTACATTTACGCATCTGCAAAAAAAATAAATTTTTACAGGGTGAATCCTAATGATATTGGGATCAAAAAAATGGCTGATTTAATAGACAATGGATGTCAACAGGTACACAAGGCAGTTACCGAGTTACGCAACATGAAAGATATGCGAAAAATTACCGACGCACTGGTAGCTATCAATAGTATAGAAAACCAGGCCGACGATGTATTTGATATGAGTATTGAACGCTTGTTTGCAACAGAGCCTGATGCAAAAGAAGTAATTAAAAAAAGAGAGATTTACCAGGTAATGGAAATTGTGACCGATAAATGCGAAGATGCGGCTAATGTTATTGAAAGTATTATAGTGAAATACGCTTAACCCCATCCCTAAAGGGATAAATTTATTTTATGACATTGCTTATCGTTATCGTTGTTTTAGCACTCATTTTCGACTACATAAATGGCTTTCATGATGCTGCAAACTCAATTGCCACCATCGTTTCTACAAAAGTATTAACACCCTTTCAGGCAGTTGTATGGGCTGCTTTTTTTAATTTTGTTGCCTACTTTATTTTTAAAGATCATGCAGTAGCCAATACCATTGGAAAAACTGTACACAGCGATTATATTACTTTGCCGGTAATATTAGCCGGCTTAATTGCTGCCATTTTCTGGAACCTGCTTACCTGGTGGTACGGCATCCCTTCTTCCTCTTCTCATACCTTAATCGGAGGCTTTGCAGGTGCTGCCATTTCGCATGCTTTTTTAACAAAGGGCGTTACAGCTATTAGCAATATTGTAGAAGTAAAGAAAATTACAGAGATCATTTTATTCATTTTTCTGGCCCCTTTAATAGGAATGTTTATTTCTATTTTTATAACGCTGGTTACTATCATGCGAAATACCTGGATTAAAATAGGGATTATTGTTTTAGCAGGCGTATTTACCTGGTATTTATTTGCCCATTTTGAACAAACTAAATTGGGTGAAAATCTTGGCAAATACTATAAAGTAGATAATCTGAAAAAAGAAGCGGCCAAAGATGCTTCCAAACAGGTTGCTTACGAAAATGCTGTGGCGAAAGTAGCCGCTGCTGCTCCCTTACTTTCAAACTATAAAAAATTAGGCGCAACGCATTTGGCAGAGCAAATAAAAGCTGAGAAGGATGCTTCCGTTGATGTTCCCGCTTTGTCCATAGCATTGGCTAAAGCTGATAACAGCATCATTATTTACGGTATTCTTACCATGATGTTCATTTTCGTTGTTGCCTATATTTATTCGGAGCAGGTAAAATCACCCAACGCCTTCCGCACTGCAAAAATGTTTAAAAAGCTTCAGTTACTTTCGTCAGGAGCTTTTAGTATTGGACATGGCGGTAACGATGCACAAAAAGTAATGGGGATAATTGGTGCTGCTTTTGTTGCCTATAATTCTACCAAATACCCTGATGTAAGTGCTGCGTTAAAAGAACTTAACTGGGTACCGCTTGCCTGTTATACTGCCATTGGCCTTGGTACCATGAGTGGTGGTTGGAAAATTGTAAAAACCATGGGTACCAAAATTACCAAGGTAACACCATTAGAAGGGGTCGCTGCAGAAACTTCCGGCGCCCTTACCCTTTTTATGACGGAACAAATGGGAATACCCGTTAGTACAACCCATACCATTACAGGATCTATTATTGGCGTTGGCGCTACAAAAAGATTAAGCGCTGTTCGCTGGGGTGTTACTGTAAGCCTTTTGTGGGCATGGATTTTAACCATCCCGGTAAGCGCTATATTGGCTGGCATAGTTTACTACATTACTTCTTTATTTATAAAATAAATAAACAGGATTAATCATTTAGTTCGCATGTTTAGGACCGGCCTCATAAAAAAGGCGTTAAGAAAATTTAAATGATTGTCGTTAAGAAATGAAATTGGTGTTACCAATGACCGGATTTGCTTTTAGCCGGTAAGTTGCACACCCGCTCGGGAATATTTTGAAGCTCGAGCTAATTTCATTTTAGACAAACGTTTAAATTTTTAGCTTTTTTTATGCAGCCTTGATTTTTTTTGTTTCTTTTTTTTATCAAGAAAAAAAAGAAAATAGAGACTGACTATTTACCATACTGACTTTGCGAACTAAATAATTAATCCTATAAATAAATACCAATTACCTTTCTGAATCATCCTACATTGGGTGATTTTTTATTTTGGTAGAAAACTTACTTTAAATTTGCAGCGCTGGTGTTAAATACTGACTACAATTCTTTAGTATATTTTCAAAACAAAGATTTTTTTTACTATTGGGTCATCATGCGCATACAAATTTTATTGTTACACTTCAATTAATAAAACCATGAAGAAAATACTTGTTACCGGCGGATGCGGCTATATTGGAGTGCATACAATTGTTGATTTATTGGTAAATGGATTTGATGTTATATCTGTAGATAATAACTCCAGAAGTAACAGCGATATTCTTATAAATGCGGAAAAAATAACCGGTAAAAAAACACCTAATTATGTAGTTGATTTGTGCGATCTGGAAAGTACCCGAAATATATTTATTGAAAACGAGGGAATAGATGGTATCATTCATTTTGCTGCTTATAAAGCGGTAGGGGAATCGGTGGAAAAACCATTGTTGTATTTTGCAAATAATATTGACTCTTTAATTAATATTTTAAAGTGTGCAGAAGAATTTAATGTACCCCATTTTGTATTCTCTTCTTCCTGCACCGTGTATGGCAATCCCGACAGCATACCGGTAACAGAAGAAACGCCGCAAAAACTTGCTGAGTCCCCTTATGGTGCTACTAAACAAATGGGTGAAGTGATAGTAAACGAAACAGTAAAAAGCAATAACATACAGGCTATATTGTTACGGTATTTTAACCCGGTAGGTGCCCATCCCTCCATATTACTGGGCGAAATTCCGTTGGGAAGACCTGCCAATTTAGTGCCAGCCATCACACAAACCGCTATTGGTAAATTGCCTGCAATGATGGTTCATGGCCACGATTACAATACCAAAGATGGAAGTTGTGTTCGTGATTATATCCATGTAAGTGATATTGCCCATGCGCACACATTGGCATTAAATTATTTAATTGACCAAAAGAATAAAACGCAAACGGAAATTTTTAACCTTGGTACCGGCGATGGATACACCGTACTGGAAGTAATTGCTGCTTTTGAAAAAGTAAGCGGCGTAAAATTAAATTATTCACTTGGCCCAAGGAGGGCAGGCGATGTGGTGGCTATATATGCCAACAACAACAAGGCTACTACTGAGCTGGGATGGATACCAAAATATAACCTCGAAGATATGATGGCCACTGCCTGGCAGTGGGAACTAAAACTTAAAAATGAACAACTGGTTAACGGGTAAAAAAAGTAACTGATATTTTTACTGCATCCCTTATCTTGTGTTTATATTCATCAATGATAAAAAGAAAGAAATTACATGTTAAAAGCAATAGAAGTAACGGGCAATAAAGATACCCGTAGCGGCTTTGGTGATGGTATTTTAGAAGCAGCAAGAACCAACGAAAATATAGTGGCACTTACTGCCGATTTATTGGGTTCGTTAAAATTAAATGGTTTTGTAAAAGAATTTCCGGAGCGATTTATACAATGTGGTATTGCGGAAGCCAATATGATTGGCATCGCTGCAGGCCTTACAATCGGCGGAAAAATTCCTTATACCACCACATTCGCCAATTTTTCTACAGGTCGTGTGTATGATCAAATTCGCCAATCGGTTGCCTATAGCAATAAGAATGTAAAAATATGTGCCAGCCACGCCGGACTCACCCTTGGCGAAGATGGCGCCACACACCAGATATTAGAAGATATCGGCCTTATGAAAATGCTCCCCGGCATGACGGTAATTGTGCCATGCGATTACAATCAAACAAAGGCAGCCACCATTGCTATTGCGGCATACGAAGGTCCGGTTTACCTGCGTTTTGGGCGCCCGGTATGGCCTATTTTTACCAATGTAGCGGATTTTGTAATCGGTAAAGCCCAAAAGCTTTCGGATGGTAAAGATGTAAGCATTTTTGCCTGTGGGCATTTGGTGTGGAAGGCCATTGAAGCTGGCAGAATTCTGGAAGAAAAAGGTATTAGCGTTGAAGTAATAAATATCCATACCATTAAGCCGTTGGATACAGAAGCTATATTGGCCTCTATTGCAAAAACCAAATGTGCAGTTACCTGCGAAGAACACAATATTATTGGCGGATTAGGTGACAGCATTGCACAGGTTGCAGCAAAAAACCTTCCCATACCAATAGAATATATTGGCACCAATGACACTTTTGGTGAAAGTGGTAAACCCACAGAATTGTTAACTAAATATGGTTTGGATACGCCCAATATTGTAATAGCAGCGGAGAAAGTATTGGCAAGAAAAAATGCTTAATTTTTAAATTAAAAATTATGTCTTATTCTACCGAACAACTACTTGCCTTGCCTGATAAAGAAAAAAGGCTATTGGCAAAAAAACTTTGGGGAAGTTTAGGGGAAAATAATACTCCTGCAAAAGAAGATCAACCATTGATGAAAGCCCTTGATAAAAGATGGGAAGATATTGAATCGGGGAAAATGAAGCAGTATTCAAAAAAAGAATTTTGGGCCTCTTTACACGATCAAAAAAAGAATTAAATAAAGAATTAAACTTTTACTTAAAAAGCCAATCTAACGATTGGTTTTTATATTTTTATACCTGTTTGAAACCTATGGCGCAACAACATTTAGACGACAAAGAACTATTATTTCTATTTAAAAATGTAGAAACAAAAGAAAAAGGCTTTACCGGTATCATCAAAAAATACCAGGAAAAATTGTATTGGCATATTCGCCGGATGGTGGTAGTGCATGAAGATGCTGATGATGTATTGCAGAACATGTTTATAAAGGTTTGGAATGCATTGGACAATTTCCGGGAAGACAGCCAGCTATATACCTGGATGTACCGGATTGCCACCAACGAAAGCCTCACTTTTTTGGAACAACAAAAAAGAAGAAGTACCGTATCGCTGGGTGATGTAGAAAACGGGTTGAGTAATAAGCTGAAAGCAGATAAAAATTTTGATGGCCAAAAGGCAGAATGGAAGTTACAACTGGCGATGCAGGAACTGCCAGAAAAACAACGGGTGGTATTTAACCTGCGCTATTATGATGAAATGCCTTACCAGGAAATGAGCATTGTGCTCGAAACAAGCGAAGGGGCATTAAAAGCAAGCTACCACCATGCAGTTAAAAAAATCGAAAACTATATATTGAATAATTAAACCAGCGGCCTCAAACAGCGTCTTAATAAGTGTAATGGAAATGAATGATAACATACAAGATGAATTACAAGCCATAAGCCCACTGCTCGCTGGCATAAAGCATATTAATGTATATACAACACCATCAGGGTATTTTAACCAGTTTTCAGTTGCGGTGATCGATGCAATTAGCAGTAGAGGTTACATAGATACTAACACTACAGGTAATTCCTCCGTATCAGTTCCAAATGGTTATTTTGATAATTTGGCAAAAAATATTATTCAAAAAATAAAAAACCAACAACCGGAAATAGCTACTAAAACAGTTGATGGTTTATCAGTAATACTGAATAATTTATCAAAGAAAAATGTATTTGAAATACCAGCTAATTATTTTGATTCACTTGGCGCTGATGTACTTTCAAAAATCAATGCAACAGAAAATGATACAGATGAACTGAAACAAATTGCTCCTTTGCTGTATTGCTGCAATAAAGAAAATGTAGGGGAAATTCCGGCAGGTTACTTTGATAACTTATCAGCAATTATTCTTAAAAAGATAGCTGATAAAACCCCTGGTAAAGTGGTTGCAATGTCGGGGCGTTTTTCTTTTGTTAAGTATGCGGTTGCGGCAATATTTATTGGGGCTATCAGTATGGTTGTATTTAAATATTATGATAAGCCTGCCAACATCAGCATACATGAATATGCAGCCCTTGATAGTTCTGTTGAAAAAGGTAACGCAATGGATGATGCTAAATTTAATGAAACATTAAATAGTTTATCCGAAGAAGATATTGCCAACTATCTGCAAAAAACAGGCACTGAAGCAGATGTAGCATTGCTTAGTTCTTCGGTGGATGAAAACAGTGTGCCTTCGCAGGAAGAATATCTTTTAAATGATAAAACCCTGGAAAATTTTATAATTGATGTTGAGGCCCGTCAATTTAATAATTAATTTAACAGTACAACCATGAAAAAAATACTACTTATATTGGCTGTTTTCGTTTGCTTTCAAACAGCAAAAGCGCAGGACGATGTAAACCAATCACCTGAAAAAAAACAGCAAAATATTGAAGCATTAAAGGTGGCTTTTATCAGTAAAGAGTTGGAGCTTACTCCTGAAGAAGCACAAAAATTTTGGCCCGTTTATAATCAGTACTCAAAGGAAATGGTTAGCACTTTTAAAGCCGGCGATGAAGATGTATTGGAGAGAGATGAAAAAGTTTTGAATGTAAGAAAAAGGTATAGAGAACAGTTTTCAAAAGTGTTGGGTGGAGATAGAGTAAATAAAATGTTTGGTGCCGAAACAAGGTTCAGGCAGCTGTTGATAAAAGCAATGCGAAACCAACAAAAGCCGCGGCAAATGAACAGACCTTTACCCAGAAGAGGCTTACAAAACCAGTGATAGTTTAGGTTTTAAGTTGCGCTAAATTATTTTTAAAAGGTTAGCTATTTACGCTCAAATGAAACCGGTATTATCAGGCAACAAAAACAGGTGTGGCAATATCATGATAAAATAAAAAGGTGAGGTGTTCTTCTTGTGCCTGCTGCCACCATTGCTGCCGTAGTTCCATACACAATTTTCCATCAAAATCATACTTGGCTATAAAACGGCTTTTCATCTGGCTTAGTTGCGGCGCTACATCCGCACCAAAAAATAATTTTTCACCATCTTCTTCTATGGTAAATACCTGGTGAAACGGGCAGTGCCCTCCAGTAACTTCATACGTAATATAGTCGTCAATAATGCCATTCCCTTTTGTGAAAATTACTTTATCGGCACCACCTAAAATACTAAACTCATCGGGCGTATAAGATGGCTTACCTTTTTCCATTGCAAATTCAAATTCATCTTTATTTACATAGTAAGTTGCATTGGGAAAGCTAAAGAATCTTTGCCCTAAAACCTTATCTTCTTTGCTAATACCACCCGAATGATCTTTGTGTAAATGACTCATCAATACTTTGGTTACATCCATGGGATTAATGCCATTATCCAACAGGTTTTGGTGTATCTGCAATGTACCATCCGGGTTACTAAAACCAAGACCGGTATCAATAATTAAAATATCATTTTTAGTGACTATACAAAAAGGTTGTACCTCTACCAACAGACTGCCGACACTGCGTTGTTGCAAATCATCAGTTGATTTATTAAAAGGAATAAATTGCTTCGTCTTGTCGATTGTAAAAGCGCCTTCGCTTAATGGAATTATTTGCATGTAATTCTATCCTCTAAAGAGGGATTTATACGCTGTTTATAAACAGCGTATTATTAAATAATACGTTGCCGGCAAAGCTAAATGAAAAGGCAGTGTAAAGTGAAAATTAAAAGTTCCTATGGCGGTTAAGAGCCAAGATTGAATTTATCTTAATACCATCTGTCTGTCTGCATCTAATTTCACCAGAATGAAAAGTAGTATAGTGAAGGTTAGCAACGATGAACCCCCATAACTCAACAA
>JANPNY010000636.1:0-2504 GCA_031427745.1 Chitinophagaceae bacterium
ACTGTGCTATCATTTTTGTCTGAACAAGGGTAAGTGCTTCAAAGTATTCATCCAAAGTGCCAAAACCACCTGGCATTACTACAAATGCGTATGAGTATTTTAATAGCAATGTTTTTCTTACAAAAAAGAATTTAATGTTTACCCATTTATCCAGGAAGGCGTTTGGATGCTGTTCGTGTGGTAATACAATATTACATCCAACACTTCTGCCTCCAGCTTCTCTTGCTCCTTTGTTGGCTGCTTCCATAATACCAGGGCCGCCTCCCGTCATAATGGTAAATCCTAACCTGGCAATTCTAGCAGCCAATTCTTCAGTCTTTTCATAATAGGGATGCCCGTCTTTAAAGCGTGCAGAGCCAAAGATGGTAACGCATGGGCCGGAAAAATGTAATGCCCTGAAGCCCTTTATGAATTCAAAAAACACTTCTGTTGCAAATTTGAATTCCTTCCATCGGCTTTGTGGGCCAGCTAAAAATTTTATTTCAGATATTGCCATTTATTGTAATTATTACACTTGTTCAGGAAAGGTAATTGTAATATAATTATCGTAGACTGATAGTTAGTTTTTTCACAAAATGATTTGAGACACGGGCCTCTGTTGAACGGGTGCAGGTGATAGCAATCGCTTTTCACAAAATGAGAAGAAAAAGGGCAGCCCGATAATAAGTTGCCTTTTAATTTATTCTCTAATTTGGAAAAGACAGCCTTATAATGGAAACATAAAATCAATGATTGGCGCCAAGCCCATAACAGGCGGCTGTTTTGAAATTGGCACAATGGTAGTTAAGTACCCAATATATGAAAGCAGTAACAATGGGAAAAATAATGTTGACGAACATTTTAACGATCGGAAGAGATCCTTTTACACTGGCTATTTATGAACAGCATTTGCGCAATGCAGGATATGTAAATATTGTTTTGATTACGGAGAAAAATACCTGTCTGCAATACCTGGACATTAAGCCTTGCGTAGTTTTAATTGAAGTTGAAATGCTTGCATTGCATGGTGCCGAACTGCTTCAATCAATTAAATTAAAAAGCCCGGATACTTACATTGTTCTTATCTCGTCAAAATCTAATTTGGGTAAGGCAGAAGACTTATTGGATTTTGGTGTATTTGATATAATTGTTAAAGGTCCGTATATGGCAACTTCTATGGTTGAAGTACTGGAAAATATCCGCTTGATGAAAGTGCTGATGCAAAAAGTGCCTGGTGACAAACCTACCTATAACCCTAAATTTTTATAATTAACACCTCTTATGTAGAGCCGACCTGGCAGAGATTTTTTATGTAACCGTTCTGCAATGTTAGCATTAGGTAGAACGCTTTTTTCATTGCATTTACACCAATCAAATACTTTCGTTAGATGAAAAAAAGGTTACCAGCTACCACTGCTTCCACCACCTCCAAAACTGCCACCGCCAAAACCACCAAAGCCTCCTGAGCTACCACCGCCGCCAAACCCACCACCTCCACCTAAAAATAATAAAGGAGCAAATCCTCTCCGGCTCATAAAGGTTCCGCCACCACCTCGCCCGCCGCCAAATAAAGAAAGCAGTACAACCGCAACTATAATAAAGAATATAATCCTGGAAAGGGGAGAACCTTTTCGTGAACGTTTATTGTATCCGTCTGGTGCAACAAATTCTCCTTTGGTAGCTTGTATAATGGCATCAGTACCACGGTCGATGCCGCCATAGTAATCATTGCCTTTAAAGTTAGGTACAATGATGGTTTGAATAATTTGCTGGCAAACTAAATCGGGCAGGGATTTTTCAAGGCCATAGCCGGGTGAAATATTTAGTTTGCGATCGTCTTTAGAAATAAGCAAAACAACGCCGTTGTTATTTTTCTTATCACCTACTTTCCAGCTTCTTCCCAATTCTATTGCAGCATCAGCCACATCTTTCCCATCCAAACTGTTTACTATTACTACCACCACCTGGTTGCTGGTAGTATCGTCAAACTGGTACAGTTTTCTTTCCAATGCATCCCTTTGTTCCGGTGTTAATACATTGGCATAATCATTTACCAGCCGGGGAGGATTGGCCGTGTCTAGAAAGAACCCGCGAAACTCTACGTGGTCCTTCAACGCGGCGAGGTTATATACAACAATGCCCAAATCTTTTTCGACGTTTTTGCAGACCTTGTACTGACTACAAAATTGCGCCATGTCGGCATTGTGGGCGCCATCTATCTCTCGGTCCGTATCCTTGATGTTCTGAAACTTTGCAATTAAGCGCTTCGGAAATGCAAACCCATCAAATTTCAGATCGAGGTAGAAAACCTCACTACCGCTTCTTCCCGCCCGCTCCACTGGGTAGAGGCTAATTCCTACCAATTGTTGTTCTGGTGCATAGCTCTCTGCAAATCGGTGAACTAACCCTCTCCGTACGGCAATTTTTTCTTCATGGATTTTCGGCTGTGGATCAAAGCGAAAATCAAACTGAACTTTGTCAGAAGCAGGAACGAGACTCATGCGCTGTGTACTCGTTGAACCAAT
>JANPNY010000637.1:0-2039 GCA_031427745.1 Chitinophagaceae bacterium
TTTCTTATGCCCATGCACAAGAAATAAAGGATGCAAAAATTGCGATGGATACTACGATAGATTTCATACAATATAATTTGGTTACGGGTTACAATTCAATTTACATACCAATAGCAAGGGGCAAATAATAATGTTTTGTTAACTGAATATTTTAAAAAGAATATGCCGTTGTAAAAGTAAATAAAGTACTCACGTTATTTCCACCAGATTGCGGCAGGTAATAGTCAAGATATAATTGTGGCTGAAAAGAAAAATTACCAATACTGTAATTAATATTTAAATTAAGACCAATTGATTCTGCTGCAAAGGCACTGGTTTGCAGCTTGGACAATCTACCCTTTTTGTTTAAAAAATTCATTAGGCGCACTGCATTTGTTTTGTGAGTGATATTGGTTTTTGAAGAGCCAAAATTTACTACAAAAGTAGGGCTAAAATTGAGCCCATCTTTCTCATTTAATAAACCGGACCATTCAAAATTATGACCAACAGAAAAAATCATTGAAAAAGATTTTATATCGAAGCTGGCACTGTCATAAAAGTTTCGTCGGATGTTGTTTATAACAGTATCCTTTTGCTTCACTTGCTTATAAACGCCGGTAGCATAATCAAGTGCAAGACCGGGTTGCAGCCAATATTTTTTGTAGGTAAAATAGCCATAAAAATCGTTTTGTACTGGTATGGCATAGGCAGAATAAAAATCCTTTACAAAATAATGGGTATAGGCAATTCCTGTGCTAAAGTTTTTATTACCGTAATAGTCGTAACCGGGCGAAAGGGCCACCTGACTTATACCAAACCCCTTTTCAAGATCATTTAAAAAATTGGCAGAGGCAGCTATACCAAACCCAGATTTATGAAAATAACTTAACGTTGGTGTGTAAATTATTGTGCCGGTAGTAGTTTGTTTTGCATTTAAGCTTTTGTTCCGCACATTAAAAAGCCTGTTACCGATGCCCATATCAATAGTTGCATAACTAATGGGGGTTGCATCTGAATGTAATAAATCCGACAACTCTTTTAATATTGCAGCTGTATCTATACCAGCATTTGTTTTGGCATCAGTTTCCTGTGCATCAACTTTACAAAAAATAAAAATGAAACTAAGTATTACTGGCAAACACTTTAACATGAGTAATTTTTTATACCGTAAAATCGCTATTCTGACTTAAAAAAAATTGTGAAGTTTAATTGCTCAAAAAATATGTCGAACTATACTAAATCCAATTGACGTCCTAATGAATTATCAATGTCACATAATTATTTACATTAAATAACGAAGTTAAAAAAGGAAAATTGCGTTAGGTACTGCATTGCATCCTTGTAAACAAATGTTAACATAAGTGCTGCCGGAGAATAAAAAAATAAAATTCGGGATTGATGATATAGTCGAAATAGTGTCACCGAAAAAATCGAAGCTGATATCTACGCAAATTTATCCACAAAAATACCCTACATTTGCGGCCATTATTTAATAACGAGTATTGCATGAGGTGCCCTAGGGGCTGTTGATGTTAGTATTTACCTATACGTTTTTAAGGGTATCGGGTAGTGTAGCAACAGGCAAATTAGCATATCATGTAAGCGAAAAAAAAAATTACATGAATGCATTTGAAGCCTTAGGCTTAAACGAAGAATTGGTACAAGCCGTTACCGCATTAGGATTTGAAATTCCTACACCGATACAGGAACAAGCCATCCCCATTTTACTTTCCGGCACTACAGATTTTGTAGGCCTTGCACAAACAGGTACTGGTAAAACAGCTGCTTTCGGTTTGCCGTTGCTAAACTTAATCAGCAGGGCAGAGCGCCATCCGCAGGCTTTAATTGTTTGCCCCACCAGAGAACTTTGTTTGCAAATTACCAATGACGTAAGCACTTTTACTAAATTCACTAAAGGGGTTTTTACAGAAGCGGTCTATGGCGGTGCATCTATCACTATGCAAATTCGCAACCTTAAAAAAGGTGTGCAAATTGTAATTGCAACACCGCTTTCCGGTTCAATGACGAGGCCACGTTGAATGTTGTGGACCTCAGTTTCG
>JANPNY010000638.1:0-5582 GCA_031427745.1 Chitinophagaceae bacterium
TACGAACGTTTTGGTGATGATTTCAATGAAGGAAAAATTTACCGCATCCGTTTTACCGACTTGTTAAAATGGGTGTTGGATATCCCCAATTTTGAAGGAAAGCCTGAAGACAGCAACGAAGGTCACCTGGAAATGATACAAAGTACCTGGGTGTACGAATGGAGAGATAATCAGAAATAAATTGCCATCGCAATATTCCTTTAGCCTTTATTTTTTTCGATCATGTTCTGCTACAAATCAATTTTTTTTAGCGATAAATGGTTACGCTTGTAACCATTTATCCTCACAGGTTTATAAAAGATGAGATTGCTATTTAAATGATAGGACACAAAAGTCATCATTCAATTTGCAGCCCATCTTCATTTATATTACTTCTTCAAATTACCTACCTTTCCAATCTAACACATCTATTAATGATTTACGTTAAAAAAATAACTGCGTTTATAGCAGTAAGTATTGCATGTATGATGAGCACTTCTGAAGCACAAATAAAGTACCCGATCACAAAAAAAGTAAACCAGGCAGACAATTATTTCGGCACTGTAATAGCAGACCCCTACCGGTGGCTGGAAGATGATAACAGCGATGAAACCAAGGCCTGGACTAAGGATCAGAATAAAGTTACCGATGACTATTTATCAAAAATCCCCTACAGAGCGGCTGTAAGAAAAAGGCTGGAAGAAATGTGGAATTACACCAAATACAGCTCCCCGTTTAAAGAAGGCGAGTATTATTATTTTTATAAGAATGATGGTCTGCAAAATCAAAACGTGTTATACCGGCAGATTGGTTTAGAAGGAGCCCCGGAGGTTTTTATTGACCCCAACAGCATGAGTAAAGATGGCACAATTGTACCCGGCGTTCCGTCTTTTACCAAATCTGCAAAGTATTGTGCCTACCTGCTTTCTGCAAGTGGTAGCGACTGGCAGGAGGGCTATGTAATGGATGTTACAACAAAGCAATTGCTTCCCGATAAACTGAAATGGATAAAGTTTAGCGGCATCAGTTGGAAGGGTGATGAAGGTTTTTTTTACAGCCGCTATCCGCAGGAAGATGAGCAGCATTTGCTGAGTAAAAAAAATGAATTTCATAAGCTCTATTATCACCAGCTAGGCACGCCCCAGTCTGCAGATAAAATTATCTTTGAAGATAACAATCATCCACTGCGGACTATCAACGGTGGATTAACGGAAGACAGCAGATTTTTAATTGTAAACATGTCCGAAGGTACAAGTGGCGTTGAATTGTGGGTAAAAGACATGGTCGCTGATTCTCCTTTTTCTTTGTTGATAAAAGGTTTCGACAGCGAAGCTGAGGTAGTTGATAATGATGGTGACAGGCTATTGGTAAAGACAACGATTGATGCACCCAATTACAAAATGGTTAGCATTGATCCCAAAAATGCTGCTAAAGAAAATTGGATAGAAATTATTCCTACCCAAAATAAATTATTGGAAAGCATTGGCACTGCCGGCAAAAAACTATTGGCTACCTACCTGGAAAATGCCAGCAGCAGGGTTTATCAATATGACTACAAAGGCAATCTTGAAAAAGAAATTAAATTACCTGGGTTGGGCACTGCCAGCGGCTTTAACGGAAAGGTAACGGATAAAGAAATTTTCTATTCTTACACGTCCTTCAACACACCCAATACCATCTTCAGGTACAATATCATTTCCGGTAACAGCGAGGTATTCAGAAATTCTGAACTAAAATTAAACTCCGATGAATACGTAACCGCTCAATCGTTTTTTAAAAGTAAAGACGGGGCTAATGTGCCTATGTTTATCACATACAAAAAAGGGTTGCAATTAAATGGAAATAACCCCACACTTATTTATGGCTATGGTGGTTTTAATATTCCGCTTACCCCCGAATTTAGTATTTCCAATGCTTTCTTTTTAGATCAAGGTGGCATTTACGTTCAGGTATCTTTAAGGGGTGGCAACGAGTATGGAGAAGACTGGCACAAAGCCGGCATGCTGCAAAACAAACAAAATGTTTTCAATGATATTTATGGGGCGGTGCAATTTTTAATTGATAATAAATATACCAACAGTTCCAAGCTGGCCATTAGGGGCGGCAGTAATGGCGGCTTGCTGGTAGGTGCTTGTATTACGCAGCATCCTGAGTTATTTAAAGTAGCTATACCACAGGTGGGCGTGCTGGATATGTTACGGTATCACCTGTTTACCATTGGCTGGGCATGGGCTGTAGAATATGGCCGAAGCGATAAAAAAGAAGATTTTGAAAACCTGTATAAATATTCGCCGCTGCACAATTTAAAAAAAGGAACCTCCTACCCTGCTACTTTAATAACCACTGCCGATCATGATGACAGGGTGGTGCCAGCGCATAGTTTTAAATTTGCTGCAACCTTGCAGGAAATGAATAACAACAGTAACCCAACATTAATACGCATTGAAAGTAAAGCCGGTCATGGGGCAGGTAAGCCCACCAGCAAGGTAATTGAAGAAGCAGCTGATATCTGGAGTTTTGTTATGTGGAACCTGGGGATGAAGTTTATTTCCCCCACTCCTTAGACAGGAACTTTGCCCTAAAAAAGTATTTTGCAAAGATTTACCGCATGCGCCTTATTGTAATAAAATAAAGGGCTGAGAAATTAGAATAGCCTTAAAAGTAAAACGCTGTTACATGAAAATACTCATTACTGGTTCAAACGGATTGCTGGGACAGCACCTGGTGAAAATGCTGATAGAGACTACTACTTACGATATTGTGGCAACGGGTAAAGGCGACAGCAGGCTACCTTTTGCTGCAACTACTTTATTTAATTATTTTTCTTTAGATATTACCGATGGTGTGGCTGTGCAAAACTGTATGAAGCTACACAAGCCTGACGTTGTAATACATGCAGCTGCAATGACGCAGCCCGATCCCTGTGAGCTTGACCCTATTGCATGCTGGGAGCTAAACGTAACAGCCACCAGGTTTTTAATAGATGCTGCGGAAGAAGTAAAAGCATTTTTTATTTTCATCTCCACCGATTTTGTATTTGACGGCTTTAATGGCCCTTATACTGAAACCGATGTACCCGGCCCCGTAAATTATTACGGCAGCAGCAAATTGGCCGCAGAAAAATCAGTGATGGAAAGCAGCCTGTTGAAATGGGCTGTTGTTAGAACAGTATTGGTTTATGGCAATATTTTGGTTGGCAACCGGAGCAATATAATTAGTTGGGTAAAAGAAAACTTAACGCAGGAAAAACCAATTAAAGTGGTTGGTGACCAATGGCGCACACCTACCTATGTAGAAGACCTTGCAAAAGGAATTTTATTGGTGATAGAAAAAAAGGCCACCGGCATCTACCATATATCCGGCGAAGAAGGCCTGAGTCCGTATGACATGGCCGTAGCAACAGCCGATTACCTGCAACTGGATAAATCATTGATGACGAAAGTAGATGCATCCATTTTTACACAGCCTGCACGGCGCCCCCTGAGGACAGGTTTTATTATTGAAAAAGCAAAAAAAACGTTGGGATATCAACCACTTAGTTTTAAGGAAGCCTTACAAAAAATGTATTGAAAAGCCCTTTAACAATTTATAGTTTGCAAAAATTGTTATTTTTGTTTACTGGTCTATTATGAAAGCATTATTAAAGAAAATCATTGCCCCTCTTTTTGTATTAATTGCCGTTGCTTTTACCGGCACCGCACAAACCTCGTATTTAAACCTGGTGCAGTCTTCTGCAAAAACAACAGGTTTGTTTAATAAGGTGGAAGATTCTCTTCGCAAACAGTTCGAAGCTAAAAAACTTCAATGGCCGCCACAGGAAGTATACATACGAAGTTTTAAGTACGACCGGCTGCTGGAAGTATGGGTAAAAAGTGAATCGAAAGGTGCCTTTAAATTATTTAAAACGTACAAAATATGTATGCAAAGCGGCACCATTGGCCCAAAAAGAATGGAGGGTGATTTTCAAATGCCAGAGGGATTTTATTATATTAATGAATTTAAGCCAAACAGTAATTTCCATTTATCATTGGGACTCAATTACCCCAATGCGTCAGATAAAATCCTGAGTGATTCGTACCATCCAGGCAATTCAATTTACATTCATGGCAAATGTTTATCTGTTGGTTGCATCGCTATCGATAATCTGCCCATTGAGGAACTTTACCTAATGACTTCCTACGCAAGAGACGCAGGTCAGGAATTTATACCCGTGCATGTTTACCCTGTAAAATACAATGTAAAAAAGTCATTCGAGTACCTGGCACAAATTACAAAAGAAAATCAACCCCTGCAACAATTTGCTATTTCCTTAAAAAGTGCCTTCGATTATTTTGAAGATAAAAAACAGTTACCACTGGTCCTGGTAAATAAGAAAGGGGAGTATATCATTAATTAACATCAACAAAGCACTCCGCACCTTTTTAACAGGAACTTTATAAATGATCGACGTTCGCTTATTACGTCGTCCTCTTTATCTTACCCTCTTACCCTACAGCCCTGCTAATACAGTCATATTGTAATCCTGCGTCAGAAAATTTGTAAAGCAAATCACTGATAATTACCTGCAAATGCGTCAATGCATTTTTATAAATACCTTCGCCACCAAAATATTACCATTAACATTTAAAAATAAACCGCATGTTTCCTTCTATTAACCCTTCTACTACCCATGCCTGGCTTTCATTAAAACAACATTATACCGAAATGAGAACGGTGCAAATGAAGCAGTTGTTTGCTGAAGACCCCGAGCGTTTCAATCATTTTTCATTGTGTGCCGGGGATATCATTTTTGATTATTCAAAAAATATTATCACCGAAAAAACAATGGAGTTGTTAGTGCAACTGGCACATGAGTGCGAATTGCCTGCAGCTATTAAATCTTTTGTAGGGGGCGAAAAAATTAACGTGACAGAAAACAGGGCAGTACTGCATACCGCCCTCAGAAATTTCTCGGGCAAGCCCGTTTTATTTGAAGGCAACGATGTGATGCCGGAAATACTGGCAGTGCAAAAACAGATGCAGCAATTCTGCGACAGCGTACACAGCGGTGAAAAAAAAGGCTACACTGGTAAGCCAATTAAATACATTGTTAACATCGGCATCGGCGGAAGTGACCTTGGCCCGGTGATGGTAACCGAAGCATTAAAACCCTATTGGGTGGAGGGTATACAAACCTATTTTGTAAGCAACGTGGATGGTAGTCATATTGCTGAAATGCTTAAAAAAATTAATGCTGAGGAAACACTTTTTTTGGTGGCATCTAAAACTTTTACCACGCAGGAAACCATGGCCAATGCCCATACGGCAAGAACCTGGTTTTTACAACATGCCAAAGAAGAAGCACATATCGCCCAACATTTTGTAGCATTAAGTACTAACGAAAAAGCGGTGGCTCAATTTGGTATTGCACCGGAAAATATGTTTGTTTTCTGGGATTGGGTGGGTGGCAGATACAGTTTGTGGAGTGCCATTGGTTTATCCATTGCTTTAACGGTAGGCTATAGTAATTTTGAAGCCCTTCTAAAAGGCGCTCACGCTATTGATACTGATTTAGCCAATACGCCGTTAGAAAAAAATATCCCGGTGCTGATGGGTTTAATCGG
>JANPNY010000639.1:0-5508 GCA_031427745.1 Chitinophagaceae bacterium
AATAAAAAGATTGCAACGTACTTGATATGCCCTATTGGTTGAAAATGATTCTGGGGGTAGCTATGCTTGATCTTGTATCGTATTGGTTCCACCGCCTTGGTCATCTTGTTCCGTTTTTATGGCGTTTTCACCGGGTGCATCATAGCGATACAAAAATGGATGCTTCCACCAATTTCCGGGGGCACCCGATTGAAGTATTCTTGTGGTTTGGCGTCAGCAATATTTTAGCGGCTCTTATTTTCGGGCTCGACCTGTTTACATTAGGGTTGTATTTTTTAATAACCACTCCATTGTTTTTCTTGGAGCATTCAAATCTGCGATTCCCGACATGGCTCGACAAAACTGTGGGATTGGTTTTTACCACGCCCAATATCCATAAAGTTCACCACGACCAGGATCAGCATTACACCGATTCCAACTTCGCAGATATTTTTATTTTATGGGACAGACTTTTCGGCACATTTACCTATAAGCCTATGGAACAAATAGTACCCGGATTGGAAGAATTTGATACAGCAGAACAACAAAGCTTTTGGTATTTATTGAAAAGCCCTTTTTTAAATATAAAGCGGAAATTGTAAATGAAACAAAATGGGATCGGTAGAACTGAGCCTGTAAATACAAAACTAATTATTGGTGGAATGGCGTTATTTTTTCTGATCCGGCAAGCAGGAGTAAATCAGGCATGGGAGGCTGACAAAATAAGGAATTACGGGTAGCAACCAACAAACAATGCACGCCTGTAAAACCTGCCAAATCACCTATAATTATTACAATTTGGCAAAATATAATTTTTATATCTTGCCAAATTACTCATTTATTGTATAAATTTGGCAAGATATAAAATAGAAAACAATGAAAATTGCAGGTAGACAAGCAGAAGTAGTGCTATTGCAAAGCCTTCTTAAAAAAGAGGAATCTGCATTTGTAGCCATGTATGGCAGAAGGCGGATAGGTAAAACATATTTAATCAGGCAGGTATTTGAAAACGAAATCGTATTTGAATGCAGTGGCGTATTGGGTAAAAATATGCCACAGCAATTAGAGAATTTTTGGAGGTCGCTCAACGAAACAAATCCGCAGGCACAGCCATCTTTACCGCCTAAAACCTGGTTGGCAGCTTTTTTTCAGTTGCGTGAATATTTAAACATACAAAAGCAGGATACAAAGAAGGTTATTTTCCTGGACGAAATCCCATGGTTTGAAACCCCCCGTTCGAGTTTTTTGGCAGCATTAGATAATTTTTGGAATCAATACTGTACCAAACGCACAGATATTATTTTGGTGATTTGCGGCTCGGCGGCTTCCTGGATTATTGACAGGATAATCAATAATAAAGGAGGTTTACATAACCGGATAACCAATAAGATTTTATTGATGCCTTTTACCCTGGCAGAAACCAAAACCTTTCTCGAAATAAAAAATGTAAAGCTGACCTTAAAGGATATTGTACAGATTTACATGTGTGTGGGCGGCGTGCCCTTTTATTTGAAAGATATAAAAGCAGGTGACGGCGTACCACAAATACTCGACCAATTGTTTTATAATAAACAAGCAATTTTGAAAAATGAATTTCAGAATTTATATGCTGCGCTCTTTAAAAATAACACGTTTCACGAAAAAGTAGTGGAGGCTCTTGCCACTAAAAACAAGGGTTTAACACGTAATGAAATCATTGATGCAACGGGTATTAAAGGGGGTGGCGGCTTAACAACAGTTCTGGAAGAATTGACACAATGTGGTTTTATTATGCCAATTTATCCAATAAAAAAAGCAAAAGAAGATTGTTTATACAGGTTAATGGACGAGTACACTTTATTTTATTTTAAATTTTTAAAAGAGGGTAAAACTAAAAATAGCTGGAGCCAGGTTACCCAAAGCCAAGCTTACAAAGTATGGTCGGGCTACGCCTTTGAGAATCTTTGTTTCAAACATACATTCCAGATAAAAACGGCATTAGGAATTAGCGGCATTGTTACAAACGAATCCTCTTATGCAGTAAAACCAAAGGGAAACAAACAAGGTATTCAGATTGACATGATTATTGACCGTGCCGATAATTGCGTGAATATAGTTGAGGCAAAATTTTATAATACAGAATATGAAGTATCGGAAGCGTATGCCCGGCAATTACTGCACAAAGTCACCATTTTTCAAGAACAGACTAGCCTGAAGAAAAATGTTTTTGTCACATTGCTTACCGTTTTTGGTGCAAAGAAAAACGAACATTATTTAACGGCTGTTACCAATCAATTGCTAATTGATGATTTGTTTACATAGATATTTTACATCCTTTTATTCGCCATACTAAAATCAATTTAAAAATGAAATCTAAACAAATAAGTCTGTGCCTAAGTAATTGCTTTTTGCCATTACGGGGGTGCTTTCTTTTTTTGTTTTTGTATATCATGCCATCAATCGGCAGGAGTGCAGATGTTTGGACGTTTTTGAGCAGATACATTTTATTGAAAATTGTTTTGTGCACGCTACAATTTCAAACAAAGATTGTCAAAACAGTTTTTTTCTTTAACCAGTAAAAGACAGGATGCACACAGCTTTGAAGTCTCCGGACTTTGAAAAGCAGTTCATTAACACGACCTTTCATTATAAATAAAAACAATCATTTCGTTATGAGAAAACAACTTGCCTTTTATGTGCCCTTTTGGGGATTTCGATACGCCTTTTTTTTATTACTGACCACAACAGTAGTAGCACAAGAGAAAAAAGACAGCGCTTTAGCTGTTGCAGCAGCTCAAAGTTTTGTTACAAATCATTCAGGCGTTTTTGGAGGTAAAACCATTGCTTATAAAGCCACTGCCCGGGAACTACATTTATTAAACGACAAGGGCGAGCCAGTAGCATCCATGTGGTCGGTGGCCTATACACAGGAAGGTATAAAGGATGTGACTCAAAGACCGGTAGCCTTTGTATTTAATGGAGGGCCAGGCTCAGCCTCTGTGTGGTTGCACATGGGTATGTTTGGGCCCCGGATTGTAAAAACAGATTCTGATGCCAAAAAGGATGATGGTGCGGCCCCCTACCTGCTGGAAGAAAACAACCAGTCCCTGCTTGACATTACTGACCTGGTATTTATTGACCCCGTTGGCACCGGATACAGCGAAGTAATTGGAAAAGGTAAAGCAGAAGATTTTTGGGGTTTAAAAGAAGACGCAGCATCCATTGCCAAATTCATGCGGATGTGGGTTACTGAAAACAAACGCTGGCTTTCGCCCAAGTATATTTTTGGAGAAAGTTATGGTACTACACGGGCAGTTGCGGTAGCAAACATCCTGGAAAAGGGAGGTCAAAACATGGCATTGAATGGATTGGTGCTTATATCACAAGCACTGGATTATGCCGGCAGCACTTCTATCAACGATAATATCACCTCTTTTTTAACCTATTTACCCTCCATGGCAGCAACAGCCTGGTACCATAAAAAAGCCGGACAAGGTCAAACACTGGAAGCCTTTATAGAAGAATGCCGACAGTTCACTTATAACGTTTATGCACCCGCTTTATACAAAGGAAATCTACTGGACGCTGCTGCTAAAAACAGCGTTGCCGAAAAACTGGCATATTTCACCGGGCTTGATAAAAATTACATCCTGCTTTCTAATCTGATGATATTGGTACCCCGTTTTCAAAAGCAACTGCTGGCCGATAAGGGGCTGGCCCTTGGTCGCTTGGATGGCAGGTTTGTTGGCGACGAAACAGATAACATCACACAAGAGCCTCATTTAGGCGATCCGGCCAGTTACCAAATAGAAAGTGCATATACAGCAGCATTGAATCATTATTACGCAGACGTATTAAAGATTACGATGGCCCGGCCATACCTTACTTCCAACGATGACGTGGGAGAAAAATGGAGATGGAGAACAGTGCCCGATGGAAAATCTTGGGAGCCCTGGCCCGTAAATGTTGCCCGTCAATTGGGCGAAACCATGCGCCGAAACACTCAGATGAAAGTGCTGGTGGCTAGTGGTTATTACGACCTCATCTGTCCTTTCTTTGATGCAGAATATACTTTTGCAAGAAACTCCATTGTCCCTGAGCGTGTGAAAAAAACATACTATGAGGCGGGACATATGATGTATTTGCATCAATCTGATAGGGTGAAATTAACCAGTGATATCCGGAAGTTTTTTGCTGAATAACGTTTACAAGGTCTTAAAAAACGAACATATTTAAACGCAAAGGCAGGTGTAAATTTCGCAGAATGGGCTTCAATTTTCCCTTACGAATTTGTACCGGACAGAGCCGGTAAATAGAGAATTTAAACAAACATCAATACATGCTAAACAAGATTTCCATGGTTGTTTTTTGGCTCGGCTTTTTTGATTTCTTTTTGTACATGTTGATTCCGAAATACAAGTACCTCAGCAATGACACGTTGAAACATTGGGGTAGCAAATAAAATAAATTATTAAAAGGTGCAGACAAAAAACTTTCTCCTAATAAAAAGAGTAAAGCTCTTTTTTATTGCATTGCTTCTTACAGCAGCAGCAACCGCACAAACAATAACAAAAGAAAAGGCAACTGTTCAGCAAACGATCATAAAATTATTTGACGCTTTATCTAATCGGGATTCTGTTGGCCTGAAAGCTTATAGCACAGCGGATATTACCTTATACGAATATGGCCAGGTATGGACTATCGATACGTTAATCTTAAAAGCAATTACTTTAAATACGGCAACAGATTTTAAGCGTATCAATACATTTGATTTCATCAATACCACCGTCGATAAAAATTCGGCATGGGCCACCTATCGGCTTCAGTCAGTAATTACACGGGATGGCAAACAGGTAATGCTGCAATGGCTGGAAACAGTAGTATTGGTTAAAGCAAAAAAACAGTGGAAGGTAAAACACCTGCATTCAACACTTATCAAACGAAGTTAAAAAATTAATCTCCATGCATTTCAATAACAGCATCATGAAAAAAACATTACTCTTTCTAACTGTTTTAAACTTTTTAGCAGCTCACGTTTTTTCGCAAACCACATTCAGTGATGAAACCAAAAGGTATATTGAGTACAACGACCCCGTTACTGTTTTAAAAAATGGCTTGTTGATTGATGGCAAAGGAAATGCCGCCAAATCCCATCAAACTGTTATCATCAGCAATGGTAGAATTGACTGGATAGGTGATGATGCAAAAGTAATCATCCCCAAAGGGGCTAACATTATTGAATTGAATGGCAAAACAATTATGCCGGGTTTGGTTATGCTGCATGAGCACATGTACATATCGGCGCATGATATCAGCACCCGCTATCTCCATTTAAAACAATTGCCTTTTACTTTTCCTCGTTTGTATTTGGCTGCTGGCGCCACCACCATCAGAACCTGTGGCAGTGTTGAACCTTATTCCGATCTCCGTACCGTGGGCAACACCGACGGCGGTATGTTGAACAGCGCCAGAAGTGAGTCGTCCCACTGCATGGTATTGATATTGAACAGCATGGTGCGCGAGGCATTGCTGGCATCTGTTACGTGCACT
>JANPNY010000640.1:0-6496 GCA_031427745.1 Chitinophagaceae bacterium
CCGGATGATGCCAATCGATCAAAGAATAATAGAAACCTATCTTTATTCCTTCGGCTCTAAAAGCATCCACATATTCTTTTACCAGGTCTCTTTTGGCTGCTGTATTGGTTGCTTTATAATTGGTGTATTTGCTATCGAACATACAAAACCCTTCATGGTGTTTTGTGGTGAGTACGGCGTATTTCATTCCCGCAGCCTTTGCTTCCTTTGCCCATTTTTTTGGTTCAAAAAGATCAGGGTTAAACTCATCAAAATATTTTTGATAGGATTCGTTGGTGATGCGTTCCGAGTTCCTTACCCATTCGTGCCTTGCAGGCAATGCATACAAACCCCAATGAATAAACATACCAAAACGGGAATTTGTCCACCATTGCATGCGTTTCAATTTTTGCTCCGCAGTTTCTTTACTGAGGGATGGTTTGGTTTGTGCAGTAACCTGGTTTGTAAGAAAAGATGATAAGGTTAAAAATAACAGGTAAATGGCAAGAGACAATATTTTTTTCATATAGTTTATTTTTTTTTGGTGTAAAATATTTTAAGGACAATTAATGATATTAATTTGTGTATGGTGATTGGTCAACCTATTGCAGGACGAGACATTACTAATATCAATTATTCCAACTCCTCCGCCCATGTAAGTATATTCATTGCTGATAAGGTTTACCGAATCGTTCTCTGTGATGATATTATTAAAGCCGATACCCGATTCTGCGGCGTTCAGTTTTATGAATACTTTTTTTGCAGGTTTAACTGAATTATTACTAAACGAATATATCAGCAACAAAAACGTACTCAAAAAAAAACAGGCTGCTTTTGACAACATACAATATTGATTGATGAATTTAACCGGCATAATATTAAAACTCCAAATTTACTATAGCATTTTGATTGAAAAGCGTTTTATAAATTGGTTTAATTAGCAGTTTTATATCCAGGCACATTGCCAGCTTCCGTACCTTCCATATCAAAAATTATGATTTCATTATTTCCTTTTTTTAGCCAGGGCGCCGGGCAGTATAAACGTTTTTGCGGACCTCTTACCCAATACCTGCCCAGGTTATGCCCGTTTACAACAACAAAACCATTTTTATATCCACTCATATCAAAATAAGTATCTCCAATTTGATTTAATACAAAGTCACCTTTAAAGAACCCTCCCTGTTTTGTATGAGCCGGAGCATTATTAAATTTTAATTGCTGCAAATATTTGTTATCCATTGGCAACGGAAATACTTCCCAATTCATTTGGGTAAATGGTTCAAGTGCAACATGGTCTGTAATACCTTTTCGTTCTTCCAGCATTCTGTCTCCATAAT
The DNA here is from genome assembly GCA_031427745.1 of Chitinophagaceae bacterium. GTDB lineage: Bacteria > Bacteroidota > Bacteroidia > Chitinophagales > Chitinophagaceae > Ferruginibacter. Next base: position 1,317 of record JANPNY010000640.1, read on the forward strand.
TATTTCTTCCAAATGCAGCAACCAGAATTTCTAAGGTTAGCTCTCCTTCATCTTTTATTTCCGGTAACCGGATAGTATCTATGTTTTTAATCCTGTCTAAAGTACCAATCAGTTTTCCGTTAAGAAATACAGTTGCATAATCATGCAAATCTTTTACTCTCATCAAACCACTCCTTGTGCCGGTAAGTTTGGTACGATATAAAATGTATCCACTGTTTTGATTAAAATATTCCATTGACTTTGGTTGAACGGAAAAAATACTTTCAGGCAGATTGCTCCATAACGATGCAGTAAATTTCATATTAACAGAAGGAACTTCAATCACAGGCTTTGGTGCAGGATAATCCGGAATATTCCACGTGGCATATTTTTTTATCAGCTCACGTATCACTAATGCCCTTTCGGTAGGTATTCCGCCTTCGCTTATAGGTGCTGCATAATCATAACTGGTAATGTATGGCTGATACTTTCCCCACCACGCATTTGCGCCAGCGGTAAAGCCAAAATTTGTTCCACCATGTATCATGTAACAATTAAATGATTTACCATTTTTTAGCATCCACTCAATGTCCCTCTTTTGAATATCAAAAGAAGGGTTGGCAAAACTGGTATCACCCCAGGAAGTAAACCAACCTGTCCAATACTCACCACTCATTTCAGGAAAATTAGATTGATGTTGAGAAAGTACTTTAAAAGCAGCATCAGGCAACATGTTATAGATTGCTCCAAAATTCACAACATGCTTAACATCGTTCAATTGTGCATTAACATACATTTTAGATTCAGGATTATCAGCACTAAAAAGTGGAACAGTAAACCCGGCTTTACGTAAAAGTTTCTGTAATGCTTTCAGATAATTTTTATCATTACCAAATGCGCCATATTCGTTTTCCAGTTGCACCATTATTATTGGGCCTCCATAATTTATTTGCAACGTTTTCAATTCTTTTCCTAAACGGTTCAAATATTTTTCCGTAGCCTTCATAAATTCAGCATCGTTACAGCGGATTTTAATATCCGTCTTTTTTAGTAACCATGCAGGCAAGCCACCAAAATCCCACTCTGCACATACATACGGGCCTGGCCTGAGTATTACATTTAACCCAACTTCGTTTGCAGTACGAATAAATTCTGCAATATTATTATCACCTGAAAAATCCCAAATACCCGGATGAGTTTCATGAACATTCCAAAAAGCGTAAGTACTTATTGTATTAAAGCCGGTAGCCTTTATTTTTAATAAGCGGTCTTTCCAATATTCATGCGGTATTCGGGGGTAATGTATTTCGCCACTATAAATTTTTGTTGGTTTGCCATTTAAAAGAAAGTTACTATTCTCAATTGTAAAATTTTTCTGTGCAACTCCTTTTGAGAGCAGCAGCAAAAAAATGGATATAATACCGATACTTTTCATTGCACTTTTAGTTTTTTATTTATTTAAATATTACTCTTTGTTATGTTACAAAAATTAATGACCTATGAATACTACCGGATGTTTCTGTTACGCTGGAAGCATCCGGATTATTTTATCACAATCATTTCTTTACACCAGCAATCACTACTTTACAAACTCAGCAGCTATAACATTCAACTTGTAATGCACACCTGGTAAACTCCTCAGTTTTTCTGCCGCCCATTCAGGCGAAATATCACGTTGTGGGTTTGCCAACATTTCATAACCCACCATAAACTTTTTTACAGTTGCACTGCGTAGTAATGGCGGATAAAAGTGCATGTGCCAATGCCATTCAGGATGTTCTCCATCATTCACAGGAGCCTGGTGCATTCCTGCAGAATATGGAAAGGAGGTTTCAAACAGGTTATCGTACTTTGTGGTAATCATCTTTAAAATTTCAGCAAAAGCTACTTTTTCACTTTCAGTAAACTGCGTAATTTGTTGCACATGCCTTTTGCTTACAATCATTGTTTCGTAGAGCCATACAGCCCAGAATGGAACTAACGCAACAAAATGTTTATTCTCACTTACTATTCTTTCAGTCAAAGAAATTTCATCCTGCAGGTAATCACCAAGCAGGCTTCTTTTAAATTGCTTGTAGTAAATATCCTGTTGAGTTGTTTCTTTTATTATTTCCTGCGGCAATGAATGCTGTGCCCATATTTGCCCATGCGGATGAGGATTGCTGCAGCCCATAATTTCTCCTTTATTTTCAAAAATCTGGATGTTTTTAATAGCATCATCTTTTGATAATGTATCAAATTCACTGCACCAAACTTCTACCAGTCCTTGTATTTCTTCTGCACTCAGCAGGGGAAGCGTTATATCGTGGCGGTGACTGAATGTAATAACCTTGCATACACCAGATTCGCTGCTGGCTTTTATTAAATTGCCGACATTGTATTGACCCTGAGGTACGTCTTTCAGCAATGCAGAAAAATCGTTGGTAAATGTATTAGTACCATTGAACTTAGGATTAACAGTGCCATCAGCTCTTTTATTTCCGGGACATAAATAACAACCGGAGTCATACATTGGTCTGTCATCAGCTGCCACTGTTTCTACTTTGCCCAGCCACGGCCTTTTAGCCCGGTGTGGCGATACCAATACCCATTCGCCTGTTAGAATATTAAATCTTTTGTGAGGATGTTCCTTGTAATCAAATCCGTTCATATAATCATAGTATTTTAAAAAGAACTCAATTTTTATCCGGCTACAGAAGTACCACCTCCAACAGCAACTACATAGTAACTACAACTTAATCCAGTTTGTAAAAGATACTTTTCTCCTACTTCATTTACTAACCTTTCAATTTCATTTTCGTTTACCAGATTTAAAGTACTGCCGCCAAAACCTCCACCCATCATTCTTGCTCCTAAAACTGCCTCGTTATTTTTTACCAGGTCAACCAGCAGGTCTAATTCTTTACAACTCACTTCATAATCTTCGCTCAAACCCTTGTGCGTATCAAACATATTCCTTCCCAGTTCCCACATATTGCCCTTGTTCAGATTTTCACATGCCTGCAGCAAACGCAGGTTTTCCTGAACAACATAATTACATCTCTTGTATATCAATTCATCGGCCGGCAATACATACTGTTTAAGCATTTGAGAGGTTACATCCCTGAGTGACTTTACTGATGCTATCTGCTTTGCGACTAACGCTACTCCGCTTTCGCATTGAGCCCTACGCTCATTGTAAGCAGAAGAGGCCAGGCTATGTTTTACGTTGGTATTAAAAAGAAGTAGTTTATGCCCGGGAAGTTTTAAAGGAACGTATTCATATTCAAGAGAACGGCAATCAAGTTTTATTGCGTATTCAGGCTTGCCATACATACTGGCAAACATATCCATAATGCCGCACATCACCCCTGCAAATTCATGCTCGGCTTTCTGGGCCAATTTCACCATCTCCAGCTTATCAAGCTTTAATTCAAACAATTCATTCAATGCAAAAACAACTGCACATTCCACTGCTGCGGAAGAAGAAAGCCCTGCACCTACAGGCACATCACCATCCACAACCATATTAAAACCATTTATAAAAAAATCTTTTTTCAGGAGTTGGTCTGCCACACCAATAATATAGTTAACCCAGTTTTTCTTTGATTTTACGAGTGCAGCAACAGAGGATTCATACAATTCATTATACTGGGTTGAATATATTTTTATAATACCATCATCTCTTTTATTAACTGCAACACTTATTGCTTTATCAATTGCTGCCGGAAGAACATACCCATTATTATAATCGGTATGCTCACCAATAATATTTATCCTGCCAGGTGATGTTATAATTACAGGCTGCCCCGGAAAATATTCTGAAAACTTTTTTTCAATCTGGAGCATTATCACAAATGTTTAATTAAAAAATATTTCTTATTTAATAAATTAAAAAATTGGGGAAATATAATTTGCCCCATACCAACACGACTGCTTATTGTTACGAGATTTTAAATTTGTATGTCTTTTAGTAATAAGTTCCCGTAAGAGTTATTACAGACTTAGCTTCAATATTAATATTATCGGCAGCTGATACCGACCTGACAAGGCTTTTAGAAGCGTTAGTAGTATAAGTATCAAATTTATTACCCGTAATATTGATGGAAGCCCCCAACCCATCAATGGTAAATTTTTTGCTATTGTTGCTCATATTAATAATTACCAACACCACTTTCTTTGTAACTACATCTTTGTAAGAAGATACCATAAAAGAACTAGCTGCGGTTACATCATCAATACCATTGATACTTGCTGCAACCCTCTTCATTCCGGGGCGGATAAATCTTGAAAAATTACCCATACACCATAGTTGCTTTGAATCAGAAACAATTCCATCAGTCTTGCAATTGTTTACATTTATATTACCTGTTGGGTCAGTAATATATACCAATGCATCGCTGTAATCATAAGGACTAATGGTTAACCACCACGACCATGAATTTACATTTGCTATGGCAAGATCATGGTGAATAACTTTTGCTACATAAAGCCCATAGTCAATAGTTGTATTTTTTGGATAACCATTGTAACCGCCACATATATCACCCAGGATTCCAAATTCGGTTTGCCAAAGTCCTAAAGAAGCATCTATAGCATTTCTTTTATTAACGAGGGCAGCCCTCGTATTAATAAGATTGTTATCCGGACAGGTAGTAAAATAGCTATGACCTGAAATTGCTTTTTCCACATTGGGCACACTGCCAATATAATTTGCCGATGCAGGGGTAAACCAGTTATAAATTTGATCGCCCCTGTCTCCGCCGTAAGCATCCGTCATAAAATTTAATTGTGCTGCTTCGCCTAATACAATTTTAGTATTGGTTGCGTTAGTTTGCAGCTGCGGCCCAAGTAATTTTGTTAAGTTTGCAATTTCTGTATTTGTGGCACCAGTGCCTTCCTGGCTTGCATTTGCACCACCCCAATTCCATTGTGGTTCATTAAATGGACTTAGATAATCAAAATTAAAATGCCCGGAAACCTTACTTAAAAAACCTGCAAAATCGGGCATTTTGTTTGCCTGAATATTGAAGGAAGATCCACCACCACCATGTGCCATTCCATCTTTCGTCATCTGTACCGGTGCAGAAACACTAAACCCATGAACGTACTTTACATTTCTAGCTTTAGCAGCATTTAAAAACCATTGTGCCCCTTGCTGTTTTGACCAGTCATAATTTCCTGCGGCATTTAGAAAACATTCTTCCCGTCTCCATTCATCA
>JANPNY010000641.1:0-2908 GCA_031427745.1 Chitinophagaceae bacterium
TGTCTTGCATGTAGGTAACCTACCAATGCTTCTACATTGGGTCCATACTGCACGGGGTTAGCTACATGTTTTGGATAATCACTGACTGTTGTATGTCCGCAACTGCACAGCTTTTTATAAACCTGGTGTTCTATACATTTTAAAACAATGGTGGGTATATCTATCAACTGTCTGGTGCTTACTAAGTGTTCTGTATTGTTACTAAGATTGCAGCCGCAACTGCTGCATTGCTCAGGGCTGTGCTTGATTATTTCAGCTACGGTACTGCGGCACTCCAGCGTTGTACCCTCATGACCAGGTTGACCTCCTGGTTTTCTATCTGTTGGTTCCCGTAAACTTTGGTTTTTCCTGGGCCGGTTTTGATCCTGCGATGGAGGTATGTGGCTGTTATTGCTATTCTTTTTATTTTTTAAAAGGGCATTTTCTGCTTCCAGCACTTTTATCCTTGCTTCTAAATGTTCTATTTTTTGCAGTAATGTTTGTATAAGTATTTGTAAATCCAATGTGAAATATTGAACTGCAAAGTTCAGTTGCCCAAAGGCTATAACCTAATGCCAAAGCGTATTGTATTGCACAAATCCTAAATGTTATTAACAAAAAAAACACCCAAAAAGACGATTTTTTAAAACAGTGCCAAATGCAGACGATATAGCAAAAAAAATAAAATGTAAAACCAAAAATTCAAAGGAGATCCAGTAGTTTTAAGACTGAATAGTTACATTAATTGTTTTTATTTGCCAGCTTGGCATTATTGCGGATGATAAACTCTTTCTGCATTCTTATAAACCGTTGCTTTATCAAGCGTCATCTTTTTTGTTTGCTGATGCAAATACATATCAACCTGGTCATTAAAATGTTTGCTGGCAGGATCGGCGCTGGCGCCATACATATTGACTGTTTCAATAATTGGCAATCCTTCTTTTGGAAAACGAACAAACATAATCAACCCATCGCCACCAATTGATTTCAATTTACCGTCTTTAAAAGGTTCGGTCCATTGCGGCGACAACAAATCAGGAAATCCACCCAATGGTTGCTCCTGATCTCCTCGTACCAGTTTTTGTAGATCGCCTAAAACGATATCCGTTCTTCCAAAATATTTCTCCATGTATTCTTTTGCATTTTGAAAAGTACCGATAGCTTCTGCTGTGGTAATTTGCCCGCCACTGCGGTTAGTGATGGCGCTAGAAAGATGGACATAACTCAATAGAAAAATCGCCGCACCTTTACTATCTGCATCACCCCGTTTATTCCAGTTTTTAAATGTAGTAATGAGTGATGCCAGTTCCGGATGGTCTGCCTCTTTTAATAAAAACATACTGTCAATTCCGTAATTGTATTGCAGGTGAGCCGGCAACTGTTTATCAAATTTTATTTGTTTAAACTTTTCGAAACTGAGTTTTTCTGTTTGCGGAAACAACTCCATAAAACGAACGCTGCGGTTCAGGTTATTCTGTTCCCATCCATCTGCCGCTGCATAGGCGCCCGGCTTTAAATTATCTGCCGGTGCAGTAGCTAAAAAAGAAGAATGATTGGTGTTGAATAAAAAACCACTTTTCGGGTTAATGTATTGGGGCAATTCCTTAATGCCTCTAAAGCTGGTCCACAGGGTTTGGGAGGTATTGCCGGGTAATGTTTTTTTCCAGTTGTAGGCTTCATTTCTTACCGGCATCAGCGCATTGTTAATGTAAAAAACGGTATCGTATTTATCGGCATACATAATATTAAACATGCTCAGTTCCTGTTTGCTAAGTGCGGTATAAAACTCCGTAAAGTTGGTTGCCTTGTCCATCTGGTACCATTGATCCAACGCACCAATCTTCATATTGGCGCCCAGCCTTATGGAAAAAAAGCCCTGCTTGTTTTTCATAGTGGCGCCATATTTACTCCAGTAAACTTTTCTTTTTATCGCAATGGGAATACCTTTTATTCTCAGCTTAACGGTTTTTACTTCCAGGTTTATCCACTGCCCGTCAAACTGGTATTGCAGGGCATTCTCCGGATTCATTTGTAACTGGTATTCATCCATGCGGTCGCAGAAATTTACGGTATGTGCCCAGCCCAGATGTTCATTTACACCATGCAAAATGCAAGGGCTGCAAGCCAGCAAACCACCCATTACATTCAAGCCTTCCTCACTGCACAAATGTGCCTCGTAAAATGCCTGCGGACCGGTATTGGGCTGGTGGGCATTTATCAATAAGAAAGCCTCGCCGGTGGTGGTTTTAGATGGATGTATCGCAGCCGAATTACTACCCTTTTTATTGAGCTCCGGCGCCTCCCATTCCCTGTTGGTGAATATGCGTTTTAAAGCACCATCGGCGCCATTAAAAACAGTGAGTGCCAACACAGATGAAGACACATAATCCTGTATGGTAATGGGAAATAATTTTTTATGTACTACCTGCTCCGGGTGTTGAGCAGCGTACTCATTTAACCCCTGTACATAGCCGCTGATTAATTGAATAAAACCCGGTGTAAGTGTATTCCATTTTTCTATCGTTATCTCCCTGCAACGAAATAATGCATACGCATAATCTCCCGCTGCACCGGCCTTGCCGAGTACTTTTCCCATTAATCCTTTTACGGGCAAAATAACCTGCTGCATACTTTTAAAATCATCTTCCGCTTCTGCCCATGCAAGGCCATAGGCCACCGCTGCATCTGTCTTTGCAAAAATATGGGGCACCCCAAACGAATCCCGTACAATGTCGATTGTTTGCGGATTTACAATTGCCTGCGAAAAAAGGCTATTACACAACAGGATAAAAAAAGCTGGAATAAAAAGTCGTTTCATGTAAAAATTATTGTTCAAAATGATGGAAGCTGTGTCAGCTTATTTTGCGAATAAAGATAGGATGTTATGGTATTGCGGCAAGAGATTGTTCCCTTTTCATTTACGCAACGT
>JANPNY010000642.1:0-3030 GCA_031427745.1 Chitinophagaceae bacterium
GCGTAATTTCCCACACTTTCAAACAACCTTACTTCTGCTAATTTTACAAACCAGCAACGTTCTCCATCCTTTACAAAAACCTGGTCGTTTTCGCCCAGCAATCCTCTGTTGATGAATTGCTGTGAAGCCTGTTCTTTTTCATCTGCCTGTTGCAGTTTTTGCAGCGCATCGGCCAGGCGCCTAGGTTCTATTGGCTTCATTAAATAATCAAGGGCATTAACTTCAAATGCTTTTAAAGCAAATTCATCGTAAGCAGTTGTAAAAATTACATGAGGTGCTTTATCTAAGTCCAGCAACATATCGAAGCCTGTTTTACCCGGCATTTGAATATCTAAAAAAATAAGATCGGGATTTTGAGCTTCAATTTTTTCTGCTCCTTCATTGGCATTGGCAGCTTCATCAATTACTTCAATGTGTGGAAATTCCAGCAGTAATTTTTTTAACTCATTTCTTGCCAATCTTTCATCATCAATAATAATTGCTTTGTGCATGTTATATATTTTAAAGGTTTTAAACTGGCATTATTATCCGTGATTCTACAATTTCTTCATTCAGATTTTTAATATCAAAAGTTGCCTTTCCCTGGTACAATAAATTCAACCTGTCCTGGGTACTCTTTATACCAAACCCGGCTTCGTTTATAAACCCGTTTAGCTGCCCTGAATTTTGTACTACTAACTCGTGACGACCACCTACGAAATCTGATACTACCCTTATAAAACCACCTTTTACATTTTTACTTATACCATGTTTGATAGCATTTTCAACGAGCGTTTGTAACATCATGGGTGGCACAGGGAGCAGCAGCGTGTTATCATCAATATCCATTTCAATCTTAAGCCTTTCCTCAAAACGCATTTTTTCCAGGGCCAGGTAATCCTTTACTATATCAAGTTCATTCTCCAAAGGAACAGTCTCTAATTTCTCTGCATGCATACTGCTGCGTAAAATATTACTTAACTCCGTAATTGCACGCCTTGCTCTTTCGGGATTTTCATCTACCAGGGCCCTGATACTGTTTAATGCATTAAAAATAAAATGTGGATTGATATGAGATTTGATGGTTTTTAATTCCAGCTCTTTTACAAGCGATTGCAACTTTAAAGTATCTACTTCCTGTTTACGATTGCGCTCTACATAATGAAAAGTATAGTAAATAAGATTCCAGATAAAGAGCAGAAAAAAATCATTGATCGCATTGCGGGTAACCTCATTAAGTAATGAAATTTTGGGCCCCGATGCATCTTTTAATCCCAACAGCTTTTCTATGGCCACATTAGTGCATGCATAAATAACGGCGAATAAAATAGTAATTCCAATAAAGGATATTATCTGCTCCTGTAGCGGCTTTTCAAGAAACCGGTATTCTTTTATCACCATCCGCATTAAGTGGGAAAATAGGATACCCAGCAAAATTCCGATAGCAATCAAAAGAAAAAAATCATCAATTTTTCTTACAGAAAGTGTAAGGTAAAAGAAAACGGAAATGGCAAAATTGGCGCCCCATCCACCTAATTGACAAATCCAATATTTTGGTATGGTTTTTAGCATAGTCAACAAATCTACCATTATAGTCTTTTGCTACCAATACCATTTTTGATTAATGGTGATATGTTGTTGTAAGAGGTTTCCATTTTACACGTAACAGTTCCCCGGCTTAGGCATTCGTTTGTTTAATTAACCGCTTTTAAACTAGGCTGTACATTGTGCCTGTATTGCTTATACGACTATTTTGCAGCTTGCAGTTCCTTCTCCCCAACACTCCATTCGCCCAGTTTATCTCCTTTAATTCCAATAAACTCAACTTTCATTACACGTTCATTGCGTTTGCCTGATATGGACACTTTGGTGAAATTCTGGGCTTCCACCAGGGTGCCTGCAATCCGGGCAGGATTGTTTAATTCATCACCTCTTACCTTACCAACACCTGATGTATAGGGAGAATTGGTAACATCATATAATGGGTACAACCCCGGACGTTCCTGCTTTATTACTTCACTGTGGTGACGATCGCCGGTAAAAAACAGCACTCCTTTAATTTTATTTGCGGCAAGAAATTTCATCAGCTCATTGTACTCAGCACTGTAAAACCGCATGCATTCAAAATCGGAGAAAGGATTTAATATTTGCCCACCAGTAGCAATCACTTTAAAAGTTGCCTTACTAAAAAGCAACGCATTTTTTAACCAATCTAATTGCGTTTTTCCAAAATAGGTTTTTTCAGGATTTGATTTTCCGTCCATGCTGTCGGGCATATCATCTTCACTTCTAAAATAGCGGTCGTCGGTTAAAAAAACATCCACATCGCTGTAGCCTACCACCGAGTAAATACCTTCTCCTTTTTGTCCATAGCTGGGGTTACAGCTATAGTTCATAAATACTTTTCTGCTTTCGTCTTTTAGGATATAACTTTTGCCGATGTCGTTGGGGCCATAATCATGATCGTCCCAAATGGAATACTGTGGCATACTCGCCATAAATTGCTGCAGAACAGGAGTACTCCTGTCGTGGCTTGCACGGTAATTTAAACCCCATTTTGTATTGTAATCTACCTCCCTTGTGTACCAGTTATCTCCCAGCCATACATGAAAAGCAGCAGGCGTTTTGGCCATTGTTTCAAATATGGAAGAGTCGCCACCATAGGGTTTACCCGGACGGTCGTAAATGGTTTCATTAAAATAAGCACAGCTCCCCGCCAGGAAAGTAAAATCAGGCGGAGGTTTGCGGAATTGCCATAAATCTTTGGTACTAAACTTTGTTGCAAAGCCGGGATTAATTAGTTTTCCATCGATGATTAAAGAATAGGTATAGGTTGTATTTATATCCAGTCCATTTAATTCAATTTTGATGGGGTTAAAATCATTGCCCAATTCGCCTTTGTAGTAGATTGTTTTATCTGCTGCATTGCCGGTTACTGCATGATATTTTACCGCTACGTTTTTAACTGAGGCTGTTACTTCTGCCCAGATGGTAGCATTGCGTAATTCGACATTTCCCGCCCAGGGGCCACTTACCAACCCATTTTTATTT
>JANPNY010000643.1:0-3767 GCA_031427745.1 Chitinophagaceae bacterium
TAATAATTTTGAACTCAGCAACGAAATACTTCCGTTCAGCGACTTCTATTTACATGATGTAAAATTTGAAGACCTGAGCGACAACCCCCGTTTTCATTTTGAATTCTCTTTATCCAACCCTCATAAAAAGAAAGCGCCTCATTACGAAGCCTCCTTAAAAATAAAAGGCAAACAATTATTCAAAAAAATTGAGGAAACACAACTAAAAAACGAGCCTACTTTTTCCTACCTCTTGTTTGAGCAATACCCTGATAAAGTAGATGAAGAAAAAGTGGATCTCAGCATGTTGGGTAATGCCGGCTACCGGGTGTATGATGCAGGAAAAATTAAGCAAAACCTTGCACCGGCAAGATCTGTAGTTGATTTGCATATTGAGAAATTAACCGACAGCTGGAAACACCTGAGCAACTTCGAAATACTAACTATCCAACTTAAAGAGTTTGAAAAATTTTATGATTTGGCAGCAGTTCATTACCAGCCGTCGTTAACAATTATACATGGTGTGGGAACAGGAAAATTACGGGATGAAATACATGCTGTTCTGCGTACAAAAAAAGAAGTAAAGTCTTTTGTAAATCAATATACAGCCGGTTATGGCTATGGTGCTACACAAATTTATTTTGGTTATTAGAAACAGCCTTTACCACTGTTGTAAAGCCTGTACAACTTTGCTTACGGGCAACCCCATCACGTTATAAAAATCACCCTTAATAGAATGTATTCCTACTACACCAATCCACTCCTGTATTGCGTAGGCTCCAGCTTTATCATAAGGGCGGTATTTATCTACATAGAATACGATTTGCTCGGTTGTTAGAGAATGAAATTCCACTTCTGTTGTATCAGCAAAAGCCACTTCCTTTTCAGCGCACACCATTACTACACCGGTAATAACTTTGTGCCGCTGACCAGCTAATTTTTGCAGAATTTCTATCGCATCCTGCCTGTCAGTGGGCTTACTAATAATCTCGGTGCCAAGCACAACAATGGTATCTGCTGCAAGTATAATTTTCTTATTAACTACAGGTGAAGTTGAATTGACAAATTCCTGCACTGCAAGCGCTTTATTTTTGGCGATATGTATAGCCACGTCATCCATGTCTAAATCTGCAGGATAAGACTCATCTGTAGTATGAATAATAATTTCAAAAGGAATTTCTGCCCACTCCAGCAGTTGCTTTCTTCTTGGCGATTGAGAAGCCAGGATAACCCCGTAATCCTGGTAAGAGAATTGATTAGGTTGGTTCATGTACAAGGTGATAATTTATTTATTTAAAGAGTAAAAACGCAGGTATCCAAAAGCATCTTAAAAAGAAATGCCATTTATCCTACAAATAAAACTTTATAATAAGCATTGAAAGAATACCCGCCAGCATAATCATTTTAATGGCTTTGCTTATTGCATTAAAAGCTTTACTGCTTTGTGCTTTGTACAATTGATTAAGCAACCAAACCAATGGGCCTACCAGCCCTAATAAACTATACAATGCACTCCACCACCAGCCTGAATGCAAAACATAAAACTGCACAATTGTGATAGCACCTGTCAACACTACCAACCATACTGCTGCGAACACTTTGGTGGCCTGCACACCCCAAACAATGGGCATCGTGTTACAACCATACCGGGCATCGCCTTCCATATCTTCCATATCTTTTACCACTTCCCGTATCAATGAAATTATAAAAGCAAAACCGGCATACAAAATAGCAAACTTAAAAACCGACTTCATTGCTGTTTGCATTGGGTACGATTGAAAGTGGTGAATATGAAAGATAGGATTTACTACGAAATACAATACTACGATTGTCCATGCGGTAAGTGCCGAAATAATGATATTGCCGGATAGTAATTTCTTTTTAAAAGTGGTGGAGTAAAACCACAGCAATATTGCACAACCAATATTTGCCAGCACAATAATAAAATTTGTTTGCAAAGAAACATAGAAACTGATGGCTATACCGGCCAGTGTAAAAAACCAATGCAACAATATGGCGGTGCGTCGTTTAATAATTTTTTCAACTACCCTTTTTTCCGGTTTATTAACCTGGTCTATATTAATATCAAAATAATCATTGATAATGTAGCCACCTGCTGCAATACAAACCGACGCAGCAATTAATAAATACAAAACCCAGGTGTGCAAAGCGTACGGCGATTGAAAATAATCAGGAGGCAACAATGGAAGGATGATACAATAATAAAACAGCAACTGAGTAATTATAATAAAAAGCAGGTTGGGCCATCGGACTAATTGCAAAAAAGCAAGCGTTAATTTCATTGTAATATTTCAGCCCCTAAATTAAACAATGTATAATTAAAAGACGGTTTAAGGTTTGTAATAGTTTAAAATTAACAATGGTTACATGTTCAATCTTTCTTTCAGGTTGCTTGCTGGTTAAAACTCTCTGCATCAACGGCAACAACTGTTTTTAAAAATACCTGTATTGTTAAAAGCAAAAAAAATCTATTAAATCTTCTGATGCATCATTGATTTATTACACCATTTTTACACCACAATTTTCTTCAATTGTTGCAAATAATTCTCATCAAATCTTGCTCCAATTCCCGGAGTTTCGGGCACACTTATTTCTCCGGTGGCACTATAATGTATTCCGCCAATTACAGGATCTTCCATAAACATTAGCGGTGTATCAAAATCGCAGTGTACAACAACATCGCTGGTAAGGGCAAGGTGGGCAGCAGCAGTAAATGCCAGCCTCGATTCGAGAAAGCCGCCAATTTGCACCATCATATTCTGTTGCGCTGCTATTTGGATTATTTTTTTTGCACGGAAAATACCTGCCGATTTACCCAATTTTACATTTAAAGAATCGCAGGCCTTTAAGTCAACGAGGCGCTGTGCATCATGCTCATCGCAACAAGATTCGTCGGCCATTATTTTTATTGGGCTTTGTTTGCGAATGGCAGGCAATTGCATAAAATCCCACCGGGGTATCGGCTCTTCGCAATGCTGAATATTGTAGGGTGCCAATGCTTGTAAAATATCCGGCGCTGTAGCTGCAGTCCAGCCCTGGTTAGCATCAATCCTCAATGGCAGTTCCATTCCAATGGCTTCACGAATCATACGTATGCGATCCACGTCGGCCTCTTTGCTACCGCCCAATTTTACCTTTACAATTTGAAATCCGTTGGCTTTTATTTTAACCGCATCGGCCGCCATCTTAAAGGGATTATCAAAACTTACTGTATAATCTGTTACCAAAACCTTGTTATTGCTGCCACCTAAAAAAGCATACAACGGAAGGTTGGCATGCTGTGCAGCAATATCGTACAAGGCAATATCAAATGCACTTTTAATGCTGTTGTTGGCGTAAATAACACGATCCATCAATTTTGTACAAGCTTCAATATCCAAAGAATTTTGCCCTATTAAACCTTTAGCTAAATACTGCCCCACTACAAAGCCTGTCTCCATGCTTTCGCCGTTGATGGTTTTAAAAGGGCTGCACTCTCCTGTGCCGGTAATTCCTTTATTTGTTTTGATTATTATTATTACATTTTCAGCATGCGTTAATAACCCCAGCGAAATAATAAAAGGCTCTTTAAGCTGAATATTCGATTGATAAATTTCGATTGTTTCAATAAGTAAACCGGTTACTGACATGGCGAATTGGCTATTTTTTAAGATCTTCAAATGTACTTGGTTTTGGTTTTACGGGTGACCTTATTGTAGGTATTTAAAATTGTCGCAGTTCAATGCAGGGTTGCCAACCTTTTAAAGTGTTTTTAGTAGAAAAGAACC
>JANPNY010000644.1:0-2156 GCA_031427745.1 Chitinophagaceae bacterium
GCCCACATTATAAGAATTTTCAACGCCTTTTTTGGTGCGTAAAAATTCTGTACCGGCGTGCAAAAAAGGAATGCCCTGAGAGGTGAGCACAATCGTTAAGGCCAGTTCCTGCATCTTTACCAACTCTTCTCTTGTTGCATCCGGACAGCTCATGGTAAGCCTGTCCCACAGTACATTGTTATCATGACATTCGCAATAAGTAATTACGTTCCAGGGCGCTGCTGAATAAGCTTTTTTAGAATAATTTACTTTCTCCATATCCACCTGCGGATGATTGGAAGCTGCTACAATACCAAACTTTACCGACTCTTCCATACCTGCCTTGCCGCTTGCAAAACCTTTATCTTTTAAATCAAATACAGTTCCTTTAATGCCATCCCGTACATCATCACTAAACACTGCAATCCCTTTCAGCAGGTGAGCGTTTTTTTTCAATGCCCTAACGGAATCAGGCAATGGAGATGCGCCTGCCGTCCAGCCTTCGCCGTATAATAAAATGGAAGGATTTATTTTATGCAACTCAGCGGAAATTAGGTTCATGGTTTCAATGTCATGCACACCCATCAAATCAAACCTAAAGCCATCCATATGATATTCTTTTGCCCAATACAATACACTTTCCAGTATAAATTTTCGCATCATCGGCAATTCACTCGCTACCTCGTTACCGCATGCGGTGGCATCAGAAAAACCACCATCTTTTTTATGGCGGAAATAATAGCCTGGCACCAATTGGTTAAAGTTAGAACTGCCTGCATCGGCCACATGGTTGTACACCACATCCATTACAACCCTTAACCCGTTTTTGTGAAAGGCGGCAATCAGTTGTTTCAGTTCATTTATTCTTGTTGCTCCATTAAACGGGTCGGTACTGTAACTGCCCTCCGGCACATTGTAGTTGAGTGGATCGTAGCCCCAGTTGTACTGCTCTTTTTCGGGCTTACTTTCATCAACAGAGTTGTAATCAAAAAAGGGGAGAAGGTGAATATGGGTAACACCCAATTCTTTTATATGCGACAATCCGGTAGACAATCCTTCCTTGCTTTTGGTGCCTTTTTCCGTGAGCCCCAAATATTTGCCTTTGTGTTTAATGCCAGCGCTTTTATCAATACTTGCATCCCGTATGTGCAGTTCGTAAATCACTGCATCGGTAGCTTTATTTTTGGCAGAAAAAGACGGACTTTTATCATTGACCCACCCGGCTGGGTTAGTTGATTTTAAATTGATCACCATCGCCCTTTGGCCATTTACACCCACCGCCTTTGCATAAGGATCTGCCACTTCATTACTCCAGCGCTCCTTAATTTTTACCCGGAAAGTATAATACGTTCCCTTTAAATCTCCACTTAATTTGGTATGCCAGCTGCCATGTGAACCTTGCGTAAGTTCAATGGTTTTAAAAGCCGTTCCACCATCGCCATTTTTGTATAATAATAATTCAGCAGCACTTGCAGGCGGGCTCCATATTTTAAACGTTGACAAGGCCTTGCTGTAGGTGAGGCCGAGGTCTTTGCCTTTGTAGGCCGGGTAATTTTCAGTTGTGTATTGAGCTTGCAAATGTTGCATGGCTACAAAAAATAAGAGGATAAAAAAATGCTTTTTCATAATCAATAAAAATGTAATCGTTCAATTTATTTCTCCAGCACAAGGAAGCCCCATGCATTTAATTCAATTTGTTTATTGGCAGATAAATCCATCGTTTCCCCGGTAAATGTATTGGTGAAGTTTCCCTGCACCTGCTCATCGTCCAATTCAAAATTAACGGTACCACTAGTCATATTCAGAAACACCAACACCTCCTGTTCGTCCTGCTTTCTTAAAAATCCTATCAGGTTTTTATCTCCGGATGTTTTCACCATGTGGGTTGTTCCTGCGGCTTCACCACCCCAAACTGCTTTATTGTTTTTTCGAAGCAACAGCAGGCTTTTATAAAAATCCGCCATCTCGTATTCTCCGTTCCATGCTATCACATCTTTCTCAAAAAACTCCAGGCGCTTCAGGTTGGGCAACTCCTGCCCGCTGTAAATAAGTGGAATACCATTCCACGTAAAACTGTGTACTGCAAAGGCTTTGGCAGCATCTCCATATTTTTCATATTCCGTACCGTTCCAGCTGTTCTCATCATGGTTGGCTGTAAACCACAGCTTAATGGCGCT
>JANPNY010000645.1:0-1686 GCA_031427745.1 Chitinophagaceae bacterium
ATAAATTATTAAAAGGCCAATACTGTTTTAACTTTGCATGAGTAATGTAAACGAGTATCCCGCTACCGAAAACAATTAGAAATGAAAGTATAATAGTAATCCCCGTTGCATAAAAAATGAAGAGCCACATACCAATTGCTAACAGGACGGGCAAAGGATAAAAAGGCATTTTATATGGAAGGCCGGCAGTTCCGTTTCGTCTTCTCAATAACATTACACCAATTGCCTGCCCAATAAATTGAAGTAAAATCCGCATGGCTAATATTGCATCAATCACATGCTTCATCTTGAATAATAAACTAAATACAAAAGCGAATGACGCCAATACTAACAACGAAACATAAGGGAAATTTTTGGTGGGATGCAGCTTAGCAAATATTTTAAAAAATGCACCGTCTGCAGCAGCAGCATAAGGTACCCGTGAATACCCGAGCATAACAGCAAATAACGAAGCAAGCGCAACCCAAAGAATCATAATAGTTGCAAATTTGGCTGCGCCAGGGCCGTAAAGTTTTTCGAAAAAAGTACTTACTACAAAATTGTTATTGCCTGTAACCTGCCACTGTTGTATTTCCTGCCAGGAAATTACGCTTGTTACACTCATGTTCATTGCCAGGTATAAAATTGCAATACCAGCCACAGAAATAAACATACTGCGTGGGATATTTATAGCTGGGTTTTTTATTTCGCCTCCTAAATGACAAACATTGTAATAACCTAAATAACTGTAAATTGTTTTTACACATGCCTGTCCAAACACAAATGATACAATGTTACCCCAATCAAAATTTGAAACAGCCTCTGCAGCTGGGTGTAAAAAATTCCCATGCTGAATACCGGCTAAGATAATCCATCCCATTGTTAGCAGTACACCACTCCAAAGCAATACGCCTATTTTTCCGATACTATCAATTTTCCGATACAGTAAAAATGTAATAAAGATTATAACCGCTCCGGAAATCATTTTTTGTTGCACCAGGTTTAGTGGAACCAGGTAAACTAAATATTGCGAAAACCCTATTGCTGCAGAGGCTGCCACCAAGGGCGCCTGTATCATTGTTTGCCAAATATATAAAAAAGCCATCATCCTGCCGGGGCCATTTTTACCGTAAGCTTCCCGTAAAAAATTATAGCTACCTCCGGCTAAAGGATAGGCTGCACCTAGCTCACTCCAAATCATTGCGTCTATAATAGATAAGAATGCACCTGCAATCCAGGCGTATAAAAACTGACTGCCTATTAAACCGATGACAATAGGTAGTGTTACAAAAGGCCCGATGCCAACCATATCGATCATGTTGAGAACAGTAGCCTGAAATAGTCCTAATCTTCGTTGCAGCGATTCTTGATGAGTTGACATTAATTTGTATAAAATCGGAAATTACAATTATCAAATGACATAGTGAGCTGTTTACTTTATCTAAAGTTTTGGATTTGTGTACCGATAAAAACGGTAACCCTGTTTTAGACAGCTTTGTAAAAAAGAAAATTGTTACGGGGTGAAACAATAAAAAAATCAAAAAAGATAAACATTAAACCAGCCGTATCGACAGATATTCCCTTTTATTACTAACTACCAGGAGGCCTTAAAATTTTGTATGAATTGTTGATAGGTCTTTATTTTATAAGTTTCTTCAGCAAAAAACTTTAATGGGGCTTCTAATTCGGTTGGTTTTAAAAAGCCAG
>JANPNY010000646.1:0-1677 GCA_031427745.1 Chitinophagaceae bacterium
AGAGATGTAGGAGCACAGGTTGGTTCCGGGGGCTTGTACAACAATCAGAAAAATCAAAGTAAACCATTAGTAGTAGCCGATAACCCGATAGGTGAGTGGAATAATTTTCACATCATCATGAAGGGAGAAAAAGTTACGGTGTACCTGAATGGAATACTGGTAACAGACAATACCATTCTTGAAAATTATTGGGATAAAACAATTCCCATTTTTGCCAGGGAACAAATTGAATTGCAGGCGCACGGCACTTATGTCGCCTACCGGAATATTTACCTGAAAGAGATCTCCGGCAATTCAGTTGCTGTATTAAGCGATGCGGAAAAAAAGCAGGGCTTCGCCATGCTATTCGACGGTACTAATTTGGAACAATGGACAGGCGACACTTCGGGCTACCGTTTGGAAGAAGGAAACATCGTGGTTCATCCCGAGCAACATGGTGCCGGTAACCTATTCACGAAAGACGAATATGCTGATTTTGAATACCGTTTTGAATTTCAGTTGACACCCGGAGCCAACAACGGGTTGGGCATCCGTGCGCCACTCCAGGGCGATGCTGCTTATGCAGGCATGGAATTGCAGATACTGGATAACGAGGCGCAAAAGTATAAAAACCTTCAGCCTTACCAATACCACGGTTCGGTTTATGGTGTGATCCCGGCAAAAAGGGGCTACCTGTTACCAACCGGTGATTGGAACAAACAGGAAGTAATTGTAAAGGGAACAAAAATTAAAGTGATTTTAAACGAAACCGTCATACTTGATGGCGATATAAAAGAAGCCTCCATTAATGGTACAGCAGATCACCAAAATCATCCCGGCTTAAAGAGAACTGCCGGTCACATTGGTTTTTTAGGACACGGCGATGTGGTACGATTTAGAAATATCCGTGTGAGGAAATTGTAATGATTTTTTTGCCGATGCCACTGCCATGTTTTGTGTCCACTACCATGGTTTGTGTCCGCACCAATGCTATCAAATTAGTAGAGAGACATTAAGACTGCACAGACTATATTTTTAACTAAAATATCGCACCAAGGCTTTACAATACAAGCAAACAAAACGTCAGACAAATACCAGGTCTATCGTTGATATACATCAATAAAAAATGCTGAAAGTGTGTTCATCACTTCCAGCATTTTTAATTATCAAAAATTACATTCCTTTTATCGCATCATTTAAATAGGCAGACAATTGGTTGATGGCGCCTGCGGCAATTTTAATTTGCTCCTGCGCTTCTTTCCAGTTTCGTTGTTCAATGGCTTCTCCTTCACAGGCGCAGGGCTCCAGCCCTGTGTGACTTCTGTTACTAATCTTTGTACTTAATAATAATTACACTTGTAATAACCACCAACGCTCTAATTTTAAACTATTGTTATCTCATTTAATTTTAAGCTGTAGTAACAATGCCGACAACGGACAGAGTGCGATCTGTGGAGTTACACAGAAGAAAACCTAAAAGGTTTAGCAGATATTTTTCTCTAAATAAAAAACAGAATCTATAAAAAATAGCGTAGCTGATTTGGTGAGAACATTTTCATCATGCAAATCTTCGAGAATAATACCATGTTCAGGATGGAAATAATCATTGTTTCTTTTCCACATAAAGCCATTATTTTCTAAAAATAATTTTACATGTTCAAGATTTGTTGCTGCATCAAATTCTATATAGGGTCGGTG
>JANPNY010000647.1:0-1565 GCA_031427745.1 Chitinophagaceae bacterium
AATGTTTTATAGTAAGGTCATCAAAATATACATCTTATGGGCTTTCGTTGCTCACATATATAGATGTCAGGTGAGTAAAGTTATAATCCAAAAAGAAAATATAAATGGAATAAAAATCATTAAAACCGCAATTATTAATCCTAATGTTCTGTTTATAAAATTTATGTTTTGATATCTTTTTAATGCTACTTTACAATTAATTTTCGATAGAATATATTTTTTACATAAGTAATGAATTACTAAACCATATAATAAAGCAATAATAAAATAAAGTAATTTAATTTTTATTAGCTCCAACTTGGAAAATATCACACTTATAAAAGGGAGTCCAATGCTTATAGCTATCCAGCTTAAATATAATTTTGCTGAATCATCAGGATTTCTTCCTCTGAGCTTTCTAGCAAGAGTATAATAATGATAATATAAATATTCTATTATTTTCATTCCCCTTGTCTTAAAATTACGTCATCATTGGCGCCTATCCAATTCTTGACACCATTTAAAAGACCTGTTGCATCGGCTATTCCGTAAAGCCCCAGACCAATTAAGCCAATTGGATTGGTAAAGGTAACTGCTAACAATGCAACCGATACTACTGCATCAAAAGCATCTTTCTTTGTTATACCCTCATCAAAATATTTCATTCCTAAATTTGCTCCTGTTAAAATTACCCCTGCGACGCCAAGGTTTCTCCCAATTTTGCTAAACCCCTCAGAAGCCCCATTTAAAGCTTTCAGTTCACTCTTATAGCTATTAAAAGGATTGCCCCTCGCTTTTGCCATAAATTGTGCTGCATCATTTCTTACCAATCCCTCCATCATTGAGATATTTGCGCCATAAAATGCTAACCCGCTATTAATCAAATCTTGGTTAGAAACATCGCCATCTATAAAACTTGCGTATGACATTCCTACATCCATTGTCATTAGGGCTACATACCCCAAATAATGATATTTTTCTCCTGCTGCATATCCTGTTTCTCCCTGATAGGATTGTTCTACATAATTTCCAGTATTTATTTCGTTGCCGTAGTAATGACCAACTATATTTTTAGATGTTGAGCTAGTCCCTTCAGGAGCATTCTTCCATAAACTCCTCCAAAAACTTGAATAACGGCCTGAACCAAATCCACCCCCACCCCCATCACCAAAGCCTCTGTCTCCAAAACCATCAAACCCAAATCCGGGTGTATATTGTATGCCTTCACCCGCCGTTCCTTTTAATGGGTCTTGTCCGTGCCATTTGTTCCCATTTTGATCCATGTAAGCATATTTGTCGCCCAGTGGATCATTAAACATCACCGGGTTGTTAGCGCCAAAATTATACACACTCATTGCGGCACTTTCTTCGCTGCGGATATCTACTCCCGTAAACCTTCCTATCTGTGCATCGTATTTTCTATAAAAAGTATTGTAGTAATCCAACTCTTCTTCAAGCTCGCTGCCAGCATTGTAGCGGTAAGGGTCGGCAGTTTTTAATAGGGCTTTACTGCTAATGGCGCTCATTTGCAGGCCATAAGGGTAAAAGCTTTGCTCCTGTACCAACGCACCCGTGTAATGTTTTAT
>JANPNY010000648.1:0-2538 GCA_031427745.1 Chitinophagaceae bacterium
ACCAGTGCCTTTTTGCCGGTGTTTTTAAATTTAAAACTACGTTCTACCTTGTCTCCTTCATTGATGGTTCCAAAGTTAAACACGCTGTCAATTAACTGCACTTCGGTACTGTCTTTTAATGCTGATTCTGTTAGTTTAGCGGCATCATCCGCAATTGTATCTTTTCTCCTCACATCGCAACTGTACAAAACAATTAAACTTATAGTAAACACCCAGTATTTTTTCATGGTAACTTTTTTTACGGGCTAACAGCTAGCCCCCTAAACTTTTAAACTTCCTAACAATTAAACAACTTTAAACAACCTTCAACTATTTTCAACAGCCTTCAACAACCTTCAACAACTTTCAACCTGCACTAACTCTTTTACTATATCGTGCTGTTCTTAAAACTTTTCTTTACAATTTTGCCTTCTGCCGATAGTTCTTTATGTATGTTATCCAATATTCCATTGATAAACTGTCCGCTCTGAGGCGTACTGTAATCCTTTGCAAGATCAATATATTCGTTGATAGTTACTTTTGTAGGGATGGTTTCAAAAAATAAAAATTCGCAAATCCCCATTTGTATTATAATAAGATCAAGCGTGGCAATACGTTCTGCATCCCAATTTTTCAGCTTGGGCTTTAATAATTCCATACTTACATCCTTCTTATCAATAACGGTAAGCAGGAGGCTTTTGGCAAAGTCAATCTTTTCTTTAGTTACCAGTTCATTAAAATTAAACTGGTGGGGCTTTTGGAAAAAATTCAATACCAAAAGGTGCATCATTTCTGCATCATCATCCCAGTTTATAAAAAACTCTTCTATGTGACTGATAAAGTTTTCATTTGGCAACATCAGGTTGGTAAAAATAAACTCCAGAATATTTTTTTCATTCTTCTTATCTCTTGCCAATACGCCAATATAATCATGGTATTCTTCTGAGGCAATCAGCGCTTCGTATGTTTTTCGCAATAAATTTTCATCAATTATTTGTGCTGGTTTGGTTTCGCCCACTGCACCCACAAAACTGGATATTTCAAATATTTTCCACAATAGCTCATTGCCAGAAATCTTTGTGTTGATATTAAGGTCATCTGCCGAAGGCAAATGTTTACTTGCTTTTTTTAAGGCATCCTTTTCGGCGTAGCGGGCAACTTCGGTGGTAAAGTAGATGAGGTAAACCAGTAGTTTACGGGTTTGTTCTAATTGTTTGTTTAATAAACGGACTGCCTCGTTTGGATTGGCATCTTTGCTAATGCTGTCTAATGTGTACAAAGTTTGCATTACTTTAATGCGGATATTTCTTCTGCTGATCATTCAAAAACTCGCTTTATTGAAACGGCAAATGTACTGTTTTAATTACAGGTTGATCACATTTACGGCCTTCGTGAAAAATTGTCTGCTATTGACTGCAATTAACTGACAGAGCATTGAATTTATCTGCCAACAATTCAATTTATTTCAGTTGGTATAGTATTCGCTTAAGGAAAGTATACCCGAAATTATTCGGGCACAATCTATTAACTAACAAAAAATCAATACGATTATGGCTAAGAAGTTAAGCATTACACCGCTACATGACAGGGTAATTGTGAAAGCTGCTGCCGCAGAAGAGAAAACTGCCGGTGGTATCATTATTCCAGACACAGCAAAAGAAAAACCTCAACGTGGTACTGTAATAGCAGCAGGCCCCGGTAAAAAAGACGAACCTGTAACTGTTAAAGCTGGAGACACGGTTTTATACGGTAAATATGCCGGTACCGAAATTACGGTAGAAGGTGCTGAATATTTAATTATGAGAGAAAGTGATATTCTTGCAATAGTTTAAAGCCAGCTTCTAGCTATTAGCTTCGAGCTACCAGCTTTGCTCAGAGTTTAAAGCTCAAAAACTTAAAACTCAGAGTTCAAAGTTCAAAGCTTGCCGCTCAAAATTCAAAACTCAAAGCTCGCAGCTCGTAGCTCAAGGCTCGCAGCTTTTAAAAATTATCTAACTAAAAAATAAATACAACAATGGCAAAAATGATTTACTTCGATATCGAAGCAAGAAACAAAATGAAAAAAGGCGTGGACACATTGGCCAACGCTGTTAAAGTAACCCTTGGTCCAAAAGGCCGTAACGTGGTTATCGAGAAAAAATTTGGTGCTCCACAGGTAACTAAAGATGGTGTTACTGTTGCAAAAGAAATTGAACTGGATGATGCCATCGAAAATATGGGTGCTCAAATGGTGAAAGAAGTAGCTTCTAAAACTGCAGATATTGCAGGTGACGGCACTACCACGGCAACGGTACTTGCTCAAAGCATCATAAGCGAAGGTCTTAAAATGGTTGCGGCTGGTGCTAATCCGATGGATTTTAAAACGTGGTATCGACAAAGCTGTCAGTATTGTTGTTGAAAATCTTAGATCACAAAGTCAGACAGTTGGTAACGACAGCAAAAAAATTCAGCAGGTAGCTACTATATCTGCAAACAATGACGAAACAATTGGTAAGTTAATTGCCGAAGCTTTTGCCAAAGTAGGTAAAGAAGGTGTTATTACAGTGGAAGAAGCAAAAG
>JANPNY010000649.1:0-4754 GCA_031427745.1 Chitinophagaceae bacterium
GTTAATTGACAGCGTGTTTAACTTTGGAACCATCAATGAAGGAGACAAGGTAGAACGTAGTTTTAAATTTAAAAACACCGGCAAAAAGGCACTGGTAATCAGCAATGCAACTGCCAGTTGCGGTTGCACTGTTCCTGAGAAACCCCAACAGCCTGTAAAACCCGGCGAGACAGGCATAATAAAAGTTGTTTTTAACAGCCAGGGAAAAAAGGGCCACCAGGAAAAAACAATTACGGTAACAGCCAACACATTTACATCTTTCCCCTATTTAAAACTTGTAGGAGATGTAACGCCAATAAAGAAATAATTATTTATTAATCAATACAAATACAACATGCAATTACTTAGTATCTTTTTAATGATGGACCCCCAGGGAAAAAGCAGCAGCAGCTTTTCACTTATTTTTATGGGCTTAATGATTTTAGTGTTCTGGATGTTTATGATTCGTCCGCAGGCAAAAAAAGCAAAGCAACAAAAGACCTTTATCAATGATCTTAAGAAAGGAGATAAGGTAGTAACAATTGCCGGCATTCATGGTAGCATTAATAAAGTAAATGAAGATGGCACCATTAACCTAGAGGTTAGCCCGGGCAGCTATCTTAAAATTGAAAAAAGCACCATCAGTATGGAAATGAGTGCCAGTCTTAACAAACCGGTAGCAGAAACAAAATAATTAGTTTGCCTATTTAGGCAGCAACTTACCGCTCCCACTTTTCTTCATCAGGTGCGTTAAAACAAAAAAACTTTTTGTTTTAACGCACTATCCAGGTTTGATGATTGAGTTGGGGCGGTAATTTTGTGTAATGTCTATTCTAATCCTATTCATTACATCATTAAACACGAATGGATTGCTTTTTTTATAATGCCAGAAAACATAATCCGGATTTCGCAACTTATCCATTCATTCCGACAAACGTCTATAATTTCAATTGTTGCTTTTTCTGACCTTATTTGGGCGGTATATTTTAATTGTAAATTGCCATAACAACCCTACCAATTTCATTATCAGCCCAGCTAATATCTTACTAACCACTATTAAAATTGATCTATAAATATTGATAAATTTTGCTTTTACTAATAAACATTTTATGATATTCATCAGTTCCAATTTTGATAAGTGTCATTGAAAATACCTTGTAATAGCGATACATTTGAAGAAATATATACCATGAAAAAAATATTGCTGGCATTTGACGGGAAACATTTTTCCGAAGGTGCATTTGAATTTGCCCGAAGCATCAATGAGCTTAATCCGGTGCTTTTAACCGGCGTATTTTTACCCCAGGTTAATTACGCCAATTTGTGGAGTTATGCAGATGGCATGAACGGACCAATATTTGTTCCTTTTGTAGAAGGAGAAACCGACGAAGCTGCTGCAGCGAATGTGGAAAGGTTCCAAATTTTATGCAAAAAAAACAATATTGATTACCGGGTACACAAAGATTTAACTGACTTAGCTTTACCCGGATTAAAGAAGGAATCACGGTTTGCCGATTTGCTGATAATTGGCAGCGAATCATTCTATGAAAATCTTACATCGGGTAAGCCTAATGAATACCTTAAAGACGCAATGCATGGCATGGAATGCCCGGTAATTGTGGTTCCGGAAAAATATGATTTTCCAAAAACCAATGTCCTTTCGTACGACGCAAGTGAATCTTCTGTTTATGCAATTAAACAATTTGCCTATCTTTTTCCGGAATTAATTACCAATAAAACACTATTGGTTTATGCCAGTGAAGGAGCAGAAAATGATATACCAGACATGGCATATATTGAAGAGCTTGCTGCAAGACATTTCCCTGATTTAACCATTACCAAACTGGATATTAATCCTAAAAAACATTTTAGTGCATGGCTAAGTGAAATGCATACAGCTATTGTAGTCAGTGGTTCATTTGGCCGATCTGGTTTAGCAGGGCTTTTCCATAAAAGTTTTATAAGTGAAATAATTAAAGATCACCGGATACCAGTTTTTATAACGCATCACAAATAGCGAGTGTTGAGTGAAAGAATTATGATTATGAAAGCTGTCTCTTAAACGGCAAGAATGTTGCATAAATAACTTACCAACTAAACATACCATCATTATTGGATTCACTCACACACATAGCATTGGGGGCCTGTATCGGCGAAGCTTTTTTTGAAAAAGGCTTTGGCAAAAAAGCAATGGTTTGGGGTGCATTAGCACAGAGCATTCCTGATATTGATTTCCTGGCAGGTTTTTGGTTAAACACATC
The DNA here is from genome assembly GCA_031427745.1 of Chitinophagaceae bacterium. GTDB lineage: Bacteria > Bacteroidota > Bacteroidia > Chitinophagales > Chitinophagaceae > Ferruginibacter. The sequence continues at coordinate 2,241 of JANPNY010000649.1, forward strand.
GGAAAATTTATTAGCGCACAGGGGCTTTACCCACTCCATTCTGTTTGCGGTACTCATTATTCCAGCATTTGCTTTAACTGCTGATAGAGTGCATCGCCCTCACAACATTTGTTTTAGAAAATGGATATTATTTTTTGCTTCGGAAATTTTTGTTCATTTATTTATTGACGGCTTTAATAATTATGGCGTAGGTTGGCTGGAACCTTTTAACCATACCAGGTTTTCATTCAACGTTATTTATGTAGCCGATCCCTTTTTTTCTGTGTGGACGGGGATTGCACTGGTAATGCTGATTTTTTTAAATCCGTTCAGTCAAAAAAGAAAATTCTGGTGGAAATTTGGTTTAATACTCCCCTTTCTATATCTCAGCTACTGCACCATAAATAAAATGAAAATAAATGCCGATGTTAAAGATATTTTTAGCCGTCAGCAAGTACCTCATCAACGATATTTTACCACACCGGCACCGTTGCAAAACTGGTTATGGTATGTTGTAGCAGGTAATGACAGTGGCTATTATGTTGGCTTTCGTTCAATATTTGACAGTAAAAAGCAAATAGCATTTCAATATTTTCCCCGAAACGACAGCTTATTGGAAGCAATGGAACATAAGGAAGATTTGCAAAAGTTAATCCGCTTTTCTCAACAATTTTATACCGTTGAAAAATACACTGATACCATTGTATTTAATGATTTACGCTTCGGGCAAATCATTGGCTGGCAGCAGCCAAAAGAACAATTTGCATTTCATTATTACCTGCAGCAGCCTGCTAACAACATAATGGTGGTGCAGCGTGGAAGATTTGCAAAATGGGATTGGCAGGTGGTTAAATCAATGCTGCAGCGTATTCGTGGAAATTGATAGACGGTTAGTGTGATGCTATTTCTTAAAAAATAAATAAACGAGAAAACCGGCAGCAGTCGTCATAAGTAAAAGGGCTAAAGCACCCAGAAAGTTGCTCCAGCGAGCGTTTGTATACTCCCCCATTACTTTTTTGTTATTGCAGATGTGAAGAATAACAGCAATTAAAACGGGAGCTGTGAGGCCATATAAAATTGCCGAATAGATGAGTGCTTTTACAGGGCTGATACCTATAAAATTAATCAGCAGACTACTAATTAAAATTACAATCATTACTAGATAGAACTTTTTTGCCTGCCACCATTTTTTATCGAGCCCTTCGTCCCAATCAAAAGTTTCGGCAACCATATAACTGAGTGAGCCTGCCAATACGGGCACAGCCAAAAAACCAGTCCCGATTACACCGATGGCAAATAATGCATAAGACATATTACCTGCCAGTGGTTTTAAGGCCTGTGCAGCTTCCTCTACCGTATTAATATTATGTATGCCGGCGTTAAACAACACCGTACCAGTAGCAAGCACAATAAAATAAAAAACAAGGTTGGAGAAAAGTATTCCGGTAGTTACATCCGTTTGCATATCGGCCATAATAGATTTATCAACCACAATATGGTTTTGCTGAACTTCCTCTACCTCCATGGAGGTTTGCCAGAAAAATAAATAAGGAGAAATGGTAGTACCGAGTATCCCCACTAAGGCAGCAAAATATTCTGTAGAATTTTCAAATGATGGGATAAAAGTATTTTTCAATATTGCTTTCCAATCGGGGTGCGTAAGAAACGGAATAATAATGTAACTCAACAATACAATGCAAAGCCATTTTAATATCGTTGCAATTTTCCTGTATGAAAAAAATATAATGGAGTACATCAATAAACCAGTAAAAAAGATAGAAAAAGCAACAGCAGGAACAGCAGGAAAAATCAAATTAGCCACCGCCCCCATGCCCGATACATCGGCACCAATATTTAAAATGATAGATGGCAGGCTAAAAAATAATACGAGGTATAAAATACTTTTCGGATAAAATCTTTTTATGGTACCCGTAAGTCCATGACCGGTTACCAATCCAATTCTTGCACACATTTCCTGCAGCGACACCATGATAGGGTAGGTAATTACAGCAGTCCATAAAAGCTTCATACCATACCTTGCACCTGCCTGGGAATAGGTAGCAATACCGGACGGATCATCATCACTGGCACCTGTTATAAGGCCAGGGCCAAGCTTTTGAAAGAAGGTTTTATTAGGTGCAATTAAGCCTCGCTTGAGCTCGATCCAGACGGTGGCTCTCAGCGGCGATCCGACCGGGCTCAAAATGCAAGAGCTATTCAGACAGCAAGCTCAGTATCAGTCGCAGCTCGACGAAATCGAAAATTTGAAGGCACAGATCAAAGTAACTTTTATTTGTATTGACGTCATTTTCAAACTTAAAACATTTATGTCGACTTTTAAATGCAAATAGACTTACGTTCCATAATAAACCGCTTAAAATTACATGCAAAACAATTTAAAAACGTTTTTTTCTATCCTTTAATGACTCAAACTATTTAAAAAACTGAGTTTTGATTTTGAATATTTGAGATCCGCCTGAACATTTCCCAGGTTGAATTTATCGATCATTAAATTATTGATAGACAGCTTGGAAT
>JANPNY010000650.1:0-1690 GCA_031427745.1 Chitinophagaceae bacterium
GTCTCTGACAGATGTATTTGTTTATTCAACAAGATGCCAGAATAGTGCTTTTGATCCCTTCAACATAGCCTCTGGCTGTATGGAGATTACAAGGTCTGGGTTATCCGGACAAAATCGATTTGGCATCAATCGTTATTTGCATTATTTGCATTATTTGTATTTTAATTTGGCTACACTGGCGGGGTTGTTATGGAATCGCCCGAATAGGATTCTTTACTACGAAACCATTTCAGCATGGCCCGCCTATTTGTATAAGCGGTTTATTAGGCCAGGCGTTGAAATTTATATCCATTACCATGAGTACACCAGTGTGGGTGGATATAAATCTGGCATGAGGCTTACTCGATATTTCCACCGATTGGAGCATTGGTTTTTTTGCCGGTTATATGAAGAATACCATCCCGTGTTGGCATATAAATTGTATCGAGCAAACCAAAATATACCGGCGATAATGTCGGACTAACGATGCGGTTGATGTCATCGCTTTTCCATGGCAGATCGTTTACTTTCGTGAAGGTAATTTCAGCGTCTCTTAAAAACCTTGTAAGCCTCAGTGCTGTTGCTTTTTGTGCTTTTGTAGGCAATAGGGTATCGGGTAAATAAATCACCAAATATTTTGATTGAATCCTGCTAAGGGTTAACGTAGATTGTCCTTTTAAATCTTTACTGTTATCAAAAATGCCATTTAAAAACAGATCTGCTTTACGCAGGCTAAAAGGGGTTTCAAAAAGCGGGTATTTATTTTTACTGATGCCCAACTCCCGGCTGTTTTTTTTCACCAGCAGCAATTCGTAAGCAGCAGTAAAGCTGTCGCAGGATAATTTTAAAATGGCAGGATAGAGCAAGTGGTTTTCTGGCGATGCAATCTGTAATTCCATTTGTATTGGTGCGGTTCCGGAGTCAGTCAAATATTCCATTTGCCAGGTGCCGGGAAAAGTGCTTACCTGTGCTATTGATTTGGCCGAAATAAACAGCAGCAAAAAAAGACATCTTATAAAATTTCGACTCATTGTAAAAATAACCGTACTGCTTTAAATGAATAACAACTTGCAAACTAACGAAAGGTTTTCATCTTCGCCAACCTACGTGCCGCATTTAAGATTGTCACAGCGGATTAAAGGGTTGCCAACCTTCATAAAAATATTTATAGGTTAAAAAAAAATTTTCAAAAGGTAGGCAACCCCTGCGGCAAATTTAATTGCACCCAACCCACGGATGTGGTTAGCCGGCTTTATTTAAAACTATCTTTGTATAAAACAAATGAGCATGCAATCCAACGATCCGCTTCATGGCAAAACATTGGAAGTAATTGTAACCGAACTGGTGAATCATTTTGGGTGGGAAGACTTAGGCAGGATCATAAAAATTAATTGCTTTACCAGCAACCCCAGCGTTGGCAGTTCTCTTAAGTTTTTACGCAAAACACCCTGGGCAAGAAAAAAGGTAGAAGATTTGTATAGCAACGTTTTTAAATAGCAGGCTAAATCAGCAGCCAAAGAGCCATGCATTTTTCAGTTTGTAACAGATCATATATTCTCCTGACCTACCTCATACTTTCACCCACCTTGGTCTTGTAATTTGCAAAATAAAATTGGTGATGCTAAAATATATACTGGCTTTTATTATCCTGCTGCATGGCCTCATTCACCTGGTGGGGTTTGCCAAGGCTTTTGGCTATGGCAATATCACT
>JANPNY010000651.1:0-4609 GCA_031427745.1 Chitinophagaceae bacterium
AAGCTCACCTCTGGGTGTAGAAAGTTTCCCAAAATTTTCTACAGATGGAAAATCCATTGCTTTTAGTGGTAACTATGATGGCAATGTAGATGCATATACTATTCCTGTGCAGGGTGGCGTGCCACAGCGGTTGACTTCACATGGATTTTCTGATAGGGTAGTAGATTGGACACCCGATGGCAAAAGAGTTTTATTTGCTTCCGGGCGTGAAAGTGGAAGAAACCGTTTCAATCAATTTTACACCATTGCTGCCAATGGTGGCCCGGCCGAAAAATTACCATTTGCGTATGCCGAATTTGGCTCTTACTCCCCAGATGGCAAACAGATGGCAGTAGTTTTTGTATCACAGGCATTTCGCAATTGGAAGCGCTATCGTGGCGGATGGAAAGCCAATATTCATGTTTTCAATTTTGCCAATAACAGCTCTGAAAATATTTCTGCAAATGAAGTTGCAGGAGATGAATTTCCGATGTGGCATGGCGATCATATCTATTTTTTATCAGACCGTGGTACCGAACAGCGTATGAACCTTTGGCGGTATGCTGTAGGCACAAAAAAAATGGAACAGCTTACCAATTATAAAGATTATGATGTTCATTTCCCATCTGCCGGCCCTGATGATATTGTATTTGAACAAGGTGGAAAACTGTATCTCTTTTCATTTACCTCACAACAGGCAAAAGCAATCTCCATAAATGTTATAACTGATAAAGCCGGTTTAAAACCAAAATCAGTTGCTGCCGAAAAATATGTACAGCATGTGTCTATTAGTCCAGATGGAAACCGGGTATTGCTGGAAGCAAGGGGCGATATATTTTCGCTGCCTGCAGAAAATGGTTTTATAAAAAACATTACCCATACTACCAATGCCAACGAACGATATCCATCCTGGTCGCCGGATGGCAATACGGTAGCTTACTGGAGCGATGTAAGTGGTGAAAATGAATTATGGCTGATGCAGGCAGGCAAAGAAACAACGCCCAAAAAAATCAGCAATTATGGCAGCGGATTTCAGTACACTATCTTCTGGTCGCCCGATAGTAAAAAACTGGTATTTATAGACCAGGCTATGAAAATTAAAATGGTAGATGTAGCAAGTAGCACTACTACAGAAGTTGACCAGGCACTGCGGTTTATGCATGGCGGCTGCGAAAGTTTTTATGTAAGTTGGGCACCCGACAGCAGGTGGTTTACTTATACCAGGGATCTTTACAATTACCACAATGCCGCTTTTATTTACGATGCTCAAAATAAGAAAAGAAGCCAGGTAACCAATGGGTTTTATAACTGTGGCAACGCAGTGTTTGATACCGAAGGAAAATACCTGTACATAACCACCAATCAATCATTTTCGCCTTATTACAGCGATATTGATAACTCATTTATTTATGGCAACAGCACCCAGCTTGCTGCCATCTCTTTAAAGAAAACCACGCCCTCTTTATTGTATCCAAAAAACGATACCGTTTCTATAAAAGCAGATGAATTGCCTGCCGAAAAAAAGAAAGATACCACCGCAAAGAAACCGGCTACAACAGCCGTTGATATTGACTTTGATGGCATTCAAACAAGAATGGTAATACTTCCTCCTGCTGCAGGCAATTACAACAATCTTGGTTCAGTAAAAGGAAAGATTATCTACCAGAAATTCCCGAATATGGGCAGTGGCGAAGATGCCAAGCCGGCGTTAAAATATTTTGATCTGGATAAAAGGGAAGAAAAAAATATTTCGGATAATATTGATAATTACTGGCTATGTGCCAACACCAATAAATTACTGGCGCAACGGGGCACTGCCTATACCGTTATAAAACCGGAAGAGGGACAAAAATTTGAAAAAACATTGCGCCTGAATGAAATGGAAATAATGGTAGATCCAATGGCAGAATGGAAAGAACTCTTTACAGATGCCTGGCGAATGGAAAGGGATTATTTTTACGATCCCAACATGCATGGCGTAAACTGGAACAGTATTAAAGAGCGGTATGCAAAAATGCTGGAGGGCGCCCTCACAAGAGAAGAAGTTGATTTTGTAATTGGCGAAATGATCGGCGAACTGAATGCTTCCCATACCTATCATGGTGGCGGCGATGTAGAAAAAACCAGCAATAAAAATGTAGGTTACCTGGGTGTTGACTGGCAGGCAGAAGGAAATTTTTATAAAATAAAAACCATCATTCGTGGTGCTTTATGGGATGCAGCTACACGATCTGCATTAGACCAGCCAGGCATTGATATAAAAGAAGGCAGTTACATACTTGCTGTAAATGGCATGCCCATTACAACAGAGCAGGAGCCCTATGCCTTTTTTCAGGGATTGGATAAAAAAACAATCGAGTTAACGTACAACACTACACCCACTTTTAACGGCGCAAAAACAGCCATTGTGCAAACCATGGCAAGCGAATATCAATTGCGTTATTTAGCATGGGTAGAGGCCAACCGCAAACATGTAGATGAAGCAACCAATGGGGAGGCCGGTTATATTTATGTACCCAGCACGGGGCAGGACGGACAGGAAGAACTTACCCGCCAGTTTAATGCACAGTGGGATAAAAAAGCATTGGTGATAGATGAACGTTTTAACAGTGGAGGACAAATACCTGATCGGTTTATTGAAATGTTGAATCGTACACCACTTGCCTACTGGGCCACCCGTGATGGTGCAGAATGGCCATGGCCACCCTATGCACATTTTGGCCCAAAAGTGATGCTCATTAACGGTTGGAGCGGTTCGGGCGGTGATGCTTTTCCTGATTTTTTTAAAAAGAAAGGGCTTGGCCCATTGATAGGAGCAAGAACATGGGGCGGATTAATTGGTATTAGTGGTATGCCCAATTTAATTGATGGTGGTACCATTACCGCACCAACATTCCGTATGTACAACCCAGACGGTACATGGTTTAAAGAAGGCCATGGTGTGGAACCTGATATTGCAGTTGATGAAGACCTTGGCATGATGAGCAAGGGAATTGACCCACAACTGGAACGTGCCATTACCGAAATAAAAGCTGCCTTGAAGAATAAAGGATACAGTGCGCCAAAGCAGCCGGGGTATGAGAAACGAAATAATTAATTAATCGAGTAGGAAGTAGGGGATTATTCCCCTCACTGTCCTCTCATACCACCGTACGTGCCGTTTGGCATACGGCGGTTTTCGCTACTGTGGGTGTTCCCCGTCCGTCCGCAAGCCAGTTCTTCCGCTCGTGAGCGCCGCCGTCTGGTCACAGACCAAGGGCACAAACCAAGGGCACAAACCGCAGGCAGCTGCCATTAAATTCTAAACAGTTATCTTATTACATCAGGCGGGCGTCAGGTTCCCGTTGGTCGGAGACCAGACGGGGGCATTCGGGATAGTATTTTGCATTTGTGACGAAATCTATACACAGGCAATTTTTTTATACATTGGTAACATGCAGCCAAATTTCCCAATAGAATATCCTCAGTTTTCGCTGCCGTCGGTGTTCCCCATTCGTTCGTAAGCCAGTTCTTCCACTCGTTAGCGCCGCCGTCTGGACTCCGACCAAGGGCACAAACCGCAGGCAGCTGCCATTAAATTCTAAACAGTTCTCTCATTACAGCAAGCGGGCGTCAGGTTCCCGTTGGTCGGAGACCAGACGGGGGCATTCAGGATAGTATTTTGCCTTTATGATGAAATTATAAACGCACGCAAAAACAGCCGGCATTACTTATTTTTTAAAAAGCCGCCTCAGCTTTAAAAGTTAGGTGGCTTTCTATTTTTAGCGACGCTTATTTTTATTGATTGATGTTGTTCCGGGAAAGACTGTAGCTGCTGCACAGTACAGCATTCAACTGTTGCTGATTATTTATCCCTGTCTCATTTTTTTATAAAGGTTGATGAGTGCATTGGTAGATGAATCATGCGAATTTACAACAGCATCATCCTGCAGCTCCGGGAAAATTTTATTAGCAAGCACCTTGCCCAATTCAACGCCCCATTGATCAAAACTATAAATGTTCCAGATAACACCTTGTACAAAAATTTTGTGTTCGTACAAGGCAATTAGCTCACCCAATGTAAAGGGAGTAATTTCATTTACAAGGAAAGAATTAGTTGGCCGGTTACCTTCAAATACTCTGTAAGGATTTTCATTTAAAGAGCCATTCATCAATGCTTCTGTTTGAGCAAAAAAATTGCTCAATAAAATTTTATGATGCTCACCAATTGGGTTATGGCTAATGGCAGGTGCAATAAAATCGCAGGGAATTAATTGGGTGCCCTGGTGTATTAATTGGTAAAAAGCATGCTGACCGTTAGTACCTGGCTCTCCCCATATTACCGGGCCGGTTGCATAGGTTACTTTTTTGCCGTTTCTATCCACATACTTGCCGTTACTCTCCATATTACCCTGTTGCAAATAGGCTGAAAAGCGGTGTAGGTATTGATCGTAGGGTAAAATGGCTTCTGTGGCGGCACCGAAAAAACTGGTGTACCAAATGCCGATTAAACCCATCAGCACCGGGACATTTTTTTCTAACGGCATAGTCACTAAGTTGGTATCAATTGAGTGAGCACCTTTTAGAAGGGCTTCAAAATTACTATAGCCTACTGTTAAAGCAATGGATAAACCAATGGCACTCCACAAAC
>JANPNY010000652.1:0-3508 GCA_031427745.1 Chitinophagaceae bacterium
CATGCAGATAGTTCCTGGTGCTTCGGCCAACGGCATATCTTAGTTCAAGATTTTTCTTTACGATATTCCTGCGTAAATCGAGGAATCGGTATTTCATTCGCAGTTCGTCACCACCATCGGTATCATCTTGAATGGTGAATGGCGGTACGGCCGATTTATTAAGAATGGTAAATTCAGCCACTAAAATTTCTATTTCCCCGGTTGCAATATGAACGTTTTTATTGCTGCGTTCATTTACCTTTCCTTTTACCTGCAAAACAAATTCACGGCCAAGTGGATTTGCATCCAGCAGGGCATTCAGATTTTCTGCAAATAACAATTGTGTAATGCCATATCGATCCCGAAGATCAACAAAAGTGATACTTCCAAATTTTCGTACTGTTTGCACCCAGCCGCTGAGGGTTATTTCCTTATTTACGTCGGCAATTCTTAATTCGCCACAGGTATGAGAACGATACATAATAAATGTTTTACCTCCATCCCCCAACGGAGACAAAGAAATTGATTGCTGTTTATGATTTTTACCACATTTTTTTACACTATTGTAATGCTTAAATGGTACCCAAAGTCATTATATCTAAACTTTGCTTTTATTGAAACGGCTGCAAATATACTAATAGAACTATTTATAATTGAGTTGAATAACGACAGGGGGAAATAATGAAAACAATGTTTGCAACCTTTAACAAATTGCAGCAAGGTGTTTGGGAGGGCAAGGGGAAAACTTTTTCGTAAAACAGGTATCACCGCCGTAAATCTTTATTTACTAGCAAAGGCCCGAATAATATTAATGTCGCTTAAAAAAGCGGCATCAGGAAATATCATTCACTCATTCTATTGGGCAGTCAATTTTTCTTCCTCCCATTTGGCTCTTCCCCAACCTTGTATTACATGCTTTTCACTGTGGTAAGATGAACGCACCAAGGGACCGCTTTCCACATAATCAAATCCAATATTATAACCAATTTCACGCAATTCTTTAAACTCCTCGGGGTGTACAAAACGTTGCACACGCAAATGCTTTTTACTTGGCTGCAGGTATTGTCCGATGGTGATAACATCCACATTGCTATCCCTTAAATCCTGCATGGTTTGTATCACTTCTTCTTTGGTTTCACCAAGGCCGAGCATTACGCCGCTTTTAGTTCTCATGCCACCTTGTTTTAATAAACGAAGTGTTTCCATACTCCGCCAGTACTTGGCTTGTATACGCACCTGCCTTGTAAGGCGCTCAACTGTTTCAATATTGTGAGATACTACTTCTGGCGCAGCTTCTACTATGCGTTGGATGCAAACCGGGTCTGCCTTAAAATCTGGTATAAGGGTTTCAAAAGTGGTGGTGGGATTAAGTGCCCTGATTGCCTTAATGGTATTATACCAAATAATGCTCCCCTGGTCTTGTAGTTCGTCCCTGTCAACAGAAGTGATAACAGCGTGTTTCACTTTCATTAAATGGATAGCCTCGGCTACACGTTGGGGTTCGTCCCAATCTACAGGCTCTGGTTTACCTGTTGCTACGGCGCAAAAACCGCAACTACGGGTGCAGATGTTACCTAAAATCATAAAGGTGGCCGTACCCTCACCCCAGCACTCTCCCATGTTTGGACAGTTTCCGCTTTCGCAGATGGTATGTAATTTATGGGTATCCACCAGGTTACGGACATGCTTATAGGATTCTCCAATGGGCAATTTTACCCTTAACCAATTGGGCTTTTTAAGCGGCTCAACTACGCCATCTAATACCGGTAATTCTATCATTAATATTTTTATTAAATAAAGGAGATGAAATTATTTTAAAAGTTGGTTGCAAAAAAATAATGTATTTTTCTTTAGAAGAAACCAGCTTTTATTTTCTTTTACCAAACACTACAGCTACATAAATGTTCACAAATACATTTTGGGGAGTGCTGAAAACTAACTGAGGAATTTTCTTAGAATATAATTCAGCCGTTAATCCAACTTCAAGGGCACTAACTACCTCGTTGTATCTGCCATAATCGAAACGGAGAGCGGCTTTTGCGTAGGCGCCAGGAGTTATCTTTATTTCGCCCCACCCTTTGCCAAATCCGGCAGAAGACACACCTAGACCCTGCAATTTAGCACCTGATGAAAAAGTAGTGCTATCAGCACTATCATATTTTATTACCCTGCGGCTGCCGCTAATGCTATCGTTAATTTCAAGGTAGTATGGCCGCAACAAACCAAGGGAAATGCCACCTCCAAAATTGGCCGTTACTGACACACCATTTTTATTCGCCTTGTTTCCCAATAAAAACTGTTGCTGTACGCCCAGCTTTAGCGGGTAGAAATAATTTATTTTGCCAAAAATAAATGGTGAAGTTGGAATGAAGGGGTTGCTCTGTTTTTGTTCTTTCGCATGTTTCCTTTCAGAAAAATCAAGTTGAAATAATAAAGATTTTTTTACAGATTGTGCCCTGCCTATTTCTAAAAATGCTCCATAACCGTCGTTGATGAGTTTAAGGCCAAATGTAGCTTGTTTGGGAAAGGCTATCACACCTTCTTCCTCTATTTTTGAGAGAGCATTAATCCGTTGCTTTTTTTCCTCCCGTAATTCTTTTTTAGTTTTTTGAGCTAAAGAAGAAAGGGTAGCTATACTTGCAATACAAACAATAAATAATCTTCGCATATTAACTTTTTACTTTAGTAAATTTAGGCAAAAATAATACAATGACAGCAACCATTCAATACGAAGGAAATTTAAGATGCCAGGCAACACATTTACAGAGCGGAACAAGTATAGAAACAGATGCACCTACAGATAATAAAGGAAAGGGGGAACGGTTTTCACCAACCGATTTGGTATGTACTGCCCTGGCAACCTGCATGATAACTACTATGGCCATAAGATCGGTAGAAATAGGAATTGAACTAAAAGGTACTTTGGTACATACCACAAAACACATGTTAGGCAACCCAAGGAGGATAGGCAAAATTGAGGTGGTAGTTACCTATCCGGCCGCATTGGAATTAACAGCAGATCATTTTGATTTTTTAAAAAATGTAGGAGACAACTGCCCGGTAATGAAAAGCATACATCAAGGAATTGAGGTAATAGCCGAATATAAAAGCGCTACTATCTAAACCAAAATATCTTTACACCTGCACCCCATTTGATCGTAAAATTTTATTACCAACGGCGCATTCGAGGCAACGCTTTTTGCTGCAGTAATTATTTTTCAATTGCAACAGGGCTTGTGAGTCGAATGCATTTTTATTAGCAACACCAATGGCTTCAAACCCTTTGGTGATGATGTTTTTTTCGGCAGCAACCTGTTCCATCCATTGCAAGGCACGATCTTTATAAAGGGTTTCATTAAGCAAGAGGCCATAGGTAAACAGCGTCGGGATGATGGTATTGATTAAAATATTATCAATCATTTGCGTGCCCATATTTTTCTCTTTATAAGCACTTTGCTCGTCGGGCATGTAGTGGTAATGCCAGTAATCATTAGCGGTAACATCCAGCAGTTTTTTTACTGTTTTTATG
>JANPNY010000653.1:0-2223 GCA_031427745.1 Chitinophagaceae bacterium
AGGCAAGTATAAAATAATATATGAACTTAAGGCTGCAAAAGCTGATATAATAAAACATAGATTATATCATGATGTTATAAGTAAAAGCAAAGAAGCCATTAAAGCAAGTATCGAAATAGAAAGTTTATATGAAAAAGAAATATTAAATTATAAAGTAAAATAATTAATAGTTATACATTTTAATAGGCGAAAATTATGAAAATTATTAAGCTTAAATTGGCAACACTTATTTTTACTTTTGGATTTTTCTTAGCTTCTTGTCATAGCAATAAGAAAGAACAACAACTTGCAGAAAAAGAGAATGAAGGTGTAAAAAAGGAAGTAGGCAAAACTGATACAATCAATAATACTTCAAAAAAGGGAATCGAAATTTATATAGTAGACAAATCTGAGGTTAAAAAATTATTCCTGCAATATTTACCTAAAATTTCAGGAGGGAGAAAACTTAATGCAGCAGACAAATGGGATGGATATGAAATTGCATTAGGCGATATTAATGGAGACAATTTAATTGATGCTGTAGTCTATTATTCTTTAGAACCAACGATGGATGATGGGAATGCAATATTATATTTACCTGGGCTTGTTGCATATATAAACACTGGGAAGAATTTAATAATGGCAGATCACACTGATGACTTTTATGCCGAAGGGTTAACGAAAATAATGAATGGAGTAATATTTCTTGAGGGCCATGATTATGCAAATGATGACCCACATTGTTGCCCATCTATTAAGACTACAATAAAATTTGTATTAAAAAATAATAAGTTAACACTTCTGAAATAGAGCATTCGTATTACGTTCGCCAACCTGTTTCAATAAATCAAGTTAGCTATTTCCCTTTCTAAAAAACTCGGCAATTGTAAAAGAAGGAATAATATCTGTAAAAGGAAATATCTCTTCCCATTTACCATCATTAATTTTATCGTACCTTATTTAAAAAATTCAGGATGTTGTTTATTAAAATCAGTTGCATGCTGGTAGGCTTTGGCTACTGCATCAAACTCTTGGAGGGTTCCAAACCCTCCAAGAGTTTACCAACATTATTGAGATTGTAAATTTACCAAGAAATTTATTCTTTGTTATTTAAAAAATTCAGGATGCTGTTTATTAAAATCAGTAGCATCCTGGTATGCTTTGGCTACTGCTAATAATATTGCCTCGCTATATAAATTACCAACAAGGGTTATGTTTGTTGGCATTTTACTTTTATTAAATCCCGTAGGAAAACAAAGTGCAGGATGGCCAGTTAAATTAGTAATGGCAACCTGGTTACCACCGTAAGTTGGGCATATAAAAACATCGTATTGGTTGATAACAGCATTTACTTTTTGCATTAATAAATAGCGATGCCGGTAAGCATTTATATATTCCACAGCCGGAATAAAACGTGCGGACCGGAATTGATTAGGCCAATCTCCTTTCCTTTGTCTGGTCATCATATCATCCATCTCACTGCGTGTAAATTCATCAAACTGTGCGGCACATTCTGCACTAATGATGGTACCCATAATATCAAAATTGTAAACGGTGGAATCCGGAAAATCAACAGGAATTAATTTTGCCCCCAGTTTTTTATACACTTCCAAAACCTTTAATTCATTTCCTAAGGTATCACCTCTTTCAAAATAATTTTTTGCGTAAGCAATTCTAATTTTCGAGAAATCAACTTTGCCGGTGTAATTAAATGGCATGTTAACTGCGGCCTGGTCTTTTCCATCTGTGCCATGTGTAAAATTAAAAACAATTGCAGCATCTTCTGCCGATCTGCAAATAGGGCCTATCTTATCAAGGCTATAACTTAGTGCCATGGCTCCTGTTCGGCTGGTGCTGCCAAACGTAGGCCGCAGGGCGGTTGCACCACAATTGGTGGCAGGCGAAATTATAGAACCCCAGGTTTCGGTACCAATGGCAAAGGGTACCAGGCCTGCTATGGTTGCGGCAGTAGAGCCGGCCGATGAACCGCTTGATCCTCTTTGTAAATTCCAGGGGTTTTTAGTACGGCCACCATACCAATAATCTCCCATGGCCAATGCGCCTAAAGTAAATTTTGCAACCAAAACTGCACCTGCCTCTTTTAGTTTGGTATAAACAAATGCATCCTCCTCTATTATTTGGTCTTTGTAGGGTGCTGCACCCCAGGTTGTTTTTGTGCCTTTTACTGCAAACAAATCCTTAAGTCCGTAGGGTATTCCATGTAAAGGGCCACGGTATTTTCCA
>JANPNY010000654.1:0-1907 GCA_031427745.1 Chitinophagaceae bacterium
CATCACCTGCGCGATACAGCTTCACCTCGACACCGTACTTTGCCTTGAAATCGCTCATCAGCTTCAGCGCGACGGCGTTACTGATCGAGGTGTACAAGGTCAGGGTGCCTTCCTTTTGCGCGGCGGCGCTTAAGCGTTGCATTTGATTTACCCACACAAATTGGATATGACAGCGACCATCCATTATCGGAGGGAGAAGTAGGTAAGGTTGGCGTTGCCATTGATAACATTGAAGATATGGAAAGGCTTTTTGCCGGCATACGACTGCAGGATGTATCCACTTCTATGACGATTAATGCAACAGGTTTTATCCTGCTGGCATTTTATGTGGCATTGGCTAAAAGACAGGGTGCTGATCTTCAAAAAATTACCGGTACCATTCAAAATGATATTTTGAAAGAATATGCGGCAAGAGGCACCTACATTTATCCGCCAAAGCCTTCCATGCGGATTATCACAGATATTTTTGAATGGTGCTCCAAAGAACTGCCCAGGTGGAATACCATCTCTATTTCGGGCTATCATATCAGGGAAGCCGGCAGCACCGCCGTGCAGGAACTTGCCTTTACACTAAGCAATGGAAAAGCTTATGTAAAAGCGGCGCTCGAAAAAGGAATGGACATTAATGTTTTGGGCAAACGACTTTCCTTCTTTTTTAATGCCCACAATAATTTATTTGAGGAAGTGGCCAAGTTTAGGGCTGCCCGAAAAATGTGGGCGATGATTATGAAAGAAGTTGGCGCAACAGACCCCAAGGCCATGATGCTGCGTTTTCATACACAAACAGGCGGTGCCACACTCACTGCTCAGCAACCCATGAATAACGTTGCAAGAGTAACTTTACAAACACTGGCTGCAGTGCTGGGTGGTACCCAAAGCCTGCACACCAACGGCTACGATGAAGCCCTGAGTTTACCAACAGAAGAAGCCGCAAGAATTGCCTTGCGCACACAACAAATTGTAGCTTTTGAAAGCGGTGCCCCGGATACAGTTGACCCTTTGGCTGGTAGTTATTTTATAGAAAACCTAACCAGCGAAGTAGAGAAAAAAGCATGGGCCATCATTGAACAGATTGATGCTATGGGTGGCAGTGTTGCTGCCATTGAGCAAGGCTATATGCAGGAGCAAATTGCAAAAAGTGCATATGAATATCAACGGCAAATTGAAACCGGGGAAAAGATAATTGTGGGGGTCAATAAATTTGAAACGGATGAAAAATTTAAAGTAAAACCTTTTAAAATAGACGACTCCATCCGGCAGCAACAAATGGATAAAATAACTGCATTAAAATTAAAACGAAATACTGCAACAGTTACCCAATGCCTTAATGCAGTAAAAGCTGCTGCTGAAAGCAATACCAACCTGATGCCGGTAGTAATTGACGCTGTAGAAAACTACTGCACCCTTGGGGAAATATCAGATGAATTGAGGAAGGTATTTGGAGAGTTCAAATAGAAAAATATTTCTTACCAAAATAGGTTGATTATACTTCACCTCATTTACCGAAAGTCTATAAACGACGAATGCACAGCCTGGCAGTGCATTCGTCGTTTATAGAGATCAATAATTATTGTGGTAAAAGTACCTGGTCAATTTTATGAATTACACCATTTATTTGGTGAATATCGCTAGTAAATGGCGGGGTAAAACTGATAAGAATATTAGAAGCCGTAGCATTTGCGGCTCCTTTCACCGTAGCAGCGCCAACAACAGATACACCCGGAAAAGGCGATACAAAAGTAGCCTTAACGATTACACCTGGATGAGTGGCTATTCCTGAATTAAGCAATGTTTTTACAGCCGTTTCTGTTGCTGGTAAATTAACCAAAAAAACTCTTATGCCCGGAGGTGCATAACTACCAGATTGCGAACTAAGAATGTGGTAAGCGATTAACCCCTTGGCCAAT
>JANPNY010000655.1:0-5693 GCA_031427745.1 Chitinophagaceae bacterium
CTGGAGGAAAAGGAGCAGTTGCAGGCAGAAGATTTTGAAAACATAAAAAGGTTACGGGATATTTATAAAGGTAATGACCTTAATAGTAAAATTTTACATGAAGCAGAAATACTGGAAGGTTCGGTTCGCAATACCGGCATTCATGCATCTGCTATTATCATTGCACCCAAAGATCTTACAGAATTATTACCGGTGGCTACTTCCAAGGAATCAGAACTTTGGTTAACACAAATTGAAGGTGGTTCTATTGAAGAGGCAGGTGTAATTAAGATGGACTTTCTGGGTTTAAAAACACTCAGCATTCTTAAAACTGCGTTGGGCCTCATCAAACAAAATCATACCGTAGATATTGTAATAGACGATATTCCGTTGGATGACGAAAAAACGTACCAGTTGTACCAGAAAGGCGATACCAATGCAACTTTTCAGTTTGAAAGTCCTGGTATGCAAAAATACCTGCGGGAATTAAAACCGGATAAATTTGATGATTTAATTGCCATGAATGCCTTGTACCGTCCAGGTCCCATTGCCTACATACCCAAATTTATTGATCGTAAACATGGTAAAGAACAGGTTGAATATGATGTGCCCGATATGGAGGAATATCTGAAAGATACCTATGGCATAACGGTGTACCAGGAACAGGTTATGTTGCTGTCACAAAAGCTCGCCGGCTTTAGCAAGGGAGATGCAGATGTATTACGTAAAGCAATGGGAAAAAAGCAGATTGCTGTGTTGAACAAAATGAAAGTTCAGTTTATGGAGGGCGCCACTGCAAAAGGCCATCCGGCAGAAAAGTTGGAAAAAATATGGACCGATTGGGAGGCGTTTGCACAGTATGCTTTTAACAAATCGCACAGTACCTGCTACGCTTTTGTAGCTTATCAAACAGCTTATTTAAAAGCCCATTATCCCAGCGAATATATGGCTGCCGTATTGAACCATGCAGGCACTATTGAGAAGATTACTTTTAATATGGAAGAGTGTAAACGCATGGGATTAAAAGTACTGGGGCCGGATATTAATGAATCTCACAACAGTTTTGCGGTTAACCAAAAAGGGGAAATACGTTTTGGATTCAGTGGCTTAAAAGGTGTGGGTGAAAAAGCCATTGAAGACACCATTGAAGAAAGAAAAAAACACGGCCACTACTCTTCTATATTCGATTTGGTTAAAAGAGTTAACCAGCGAACCGTGAATAAAAAATCGTTGGAAAGCCTTGTATATTCAGGTGCCTTCGATTGCTTTACCGATTTAATAAGGGCACAATATTTTTACCAGGCACCCGGCGACATACCGGCGCTGGAAAAAATCATCAAATTTGGTAGTGTGTATCAAACCCAAAATGCAACTACCAGCAATACTTTATTTGGCGATTTGCAGATGCCTGATATTGTTCCACCAAAATTATTGCCTTGTGAGCCCTGGCCATTGGCTACACAATTAGATTACGAGAAAGATATTACCGGCATGTATATGAGCGGGCATCCGTTGGATAATTTTAAATTTGAAATGCGGTTTTACAACATCTGTCCATTGGCCGATTTTGTTGAATTTAAAGCAGAGGTACAAACGCAACCCAATCCCGGAAGGCAGTTTAGGTTAGCAGGACTGGTGGTTGATGCCCAAAACCGCATGACCAAAACAGGTAAAAACTTTGGCATTCTTACCCTGGAAGATTATAGCGGAAAAAGCGAATTTATGCTTTGGAGTGAGGATTTTGCCAAGTATAACCATTATATGGAAAAAGGTACAATACTAATGGTAGAGGGTTCATTTAAAACAAGGTACAACAGCGATCAGTATGAGTTTAAACTATCAAGAATACATTTACTGGAAACGGTAAAAACCACGTTAACCAAACAGGTATCGCTGGAAATACAGCCGCAGTTTATTACTGAGCCATTTATTAAATTTATTGAAAACAACATTAAAGCCAATCCGGGTAAGGCTATTTTAAAATTTAACATTACCGATATAAGGAATAATATCAAGCTATCACTGTACAATATTGAAAAAGGTTTTACAATGAATGATGATATGGCTGCATTTTTACAGGACAACGTGGATGTAGATGTGAGTGTAGTTACAGGCTAAAACCTGTATTATTTGAGATTAAAAGATGCCTTACTGGCAAACCAATCTTATCAACACTGACAAATAGAATGTGAATATGTCATTACAACGCATTTAGAACTTTGGATGTAAATTTGATTTTCTCAAGCAAACAAATCAACATTAAACAATTTTATATGGCACATGAGTTCACAGATGCAAACTTCAAAGCAGAAGTTTTAGATTCAGATAAATTATCAGTAATAGATTTTTGGGCAGAATGGTGTGGCCCATGCCGTGCAATAGGCCCGGTAATTGAAGAGCTTTCAAAAGAATATGATGGAAAAGTAAACATCGGAAAAGTAAACGTTGACCATAATCCACAAATTTCTATGAATTATGGTATCACCAGTATACCAGCAATTCTTTTTGTAAAAGGCGGAGAAGTGGTAGATAAATTAGTAGGTGCACAACCAAAAGCTAATTTTGTTAAAAAGATTGAAGCATTAAAATAACATAGCTAAAATTATATCTAATAAAAAGCCCGGCATTCAGTTACCGGGCTTTTATTATTTTAAAAGTGAATTTACTCCACAAATACCTGCTTTTTTATTACTGCTCCTTCTCTGGCTTCCGGTAAAAAAATTCGCTCCTTTACCATATAGCCGTTTCCTTTTTCACAGATATGTACTTTAAGGTTTTCAATGCTGTACGGGCTTCCTTCGGGTATATCAGCTATGTTCGAAAAAAGAATATCATGGCCATCAATTATAATTACACAACCACTGCCAATGGCCTCCATCTTATTTCCATCTGTTATCAGCATACCTGTATCTTCTCCCAACCCAATACCAATGCAGGATGGATTGGTAGCAACAGCTTGCGTCAGTCGTCCAAAACGCCCTCGTTTTTCAAAATGACTATCAAAAATAACATCATCCATAAAACCAAGACCGGTGGTAATTTTTACTTCTCCTTTTAAATGCGCTTTGGCCGCATTGCCTTCATAAATCATAGTATTACTCATTGCCATTGCGCCTGCACTGGTGCCCGCCACAATAAAATTGGTTTCGGTATGATAACGATGTAAAAGGATTTTTAAAAATTGAGTACCCCCCAAAATAGTAGACAGTCTGAGTTGGTTACCACCACTGAACATAACCGTATCACAGGTATTTATGCGTTGAATGTATTCATCGTTCATGGCATCCGACCGGTTGCGGATGTGCATTACATTCACATCTGTACAACCAATTTTGCCAAAGGCGTCAATATAATTTTCGCCCACTTCAAAAGGAATAGTAGAAGCTGTTGTAATTACCTCAATTTTGGCGTTTGGGCCGCCACTTTCTTGTACAATACGATTTAAAATACCGAGGTCAATAAAATTAAGATTATTCCGGTGCATATCTCCTTTATCCACATCTCCTTTATCCTCTGCCCCACCAATGGCAATTAATTTTCCTTTAGCAATTTGCATCTACTAATTTTTGTTATAAGGACAAAATTAAGGTAAATCGTGTTTTATAATTTATAACAGCTTGTATTAATGCCAACAGCTACAAGTTATCAACCGGTGATGGAAATGGTCAGGTCGTTATAAAATGTAAATGCTGGCGAAAACAGCCAACTCTAAAAACAGAAATTGTTATTTTAAATTGTGTTGGTCATTTTTGTATTTTTTGAAAAGCAGATAGTTTGTGTTAATTTCCACTTTATGTAGGTTCAGTTTTTAATGGTGAGATAGAATGGCAAAAAAATTGTCCTTGATGACTTGTGAATCTTAAAAGTTTCATTAGCCGATAAAAATTAAATGCAGTAAAAGTGAGTGACTTCCGACGAACAGAACATTCCAATGATTTTAAATTGTAGCACATCAGCCCGAATCATTAAAAATTGAAATTATTAAATCCTTTTTTCTGTTACAAAAAGCAACTAAAATAACTAACGTTCAAAACAAAACTAGCGAATGAAAATTGAAGAAATCAAAATACTAAGAGGTCCCAATTATTGGAGTGTACGCCGTGCCAAACTTATACAAATGAGACTTTTTCTTGAAGATATGGAACAGCGGCCAACAAATACCATTGACGGTTTCAGGCAACGGTTAGAGGAAGCCTTTCCTACCATGGCCAGCCATCGTTGCAGCGTGGGTGTACCGGGAGGATTTTTTCAACGGGTAGAAGAAGGTACCTGGATGGGCCATGTAATTGAGCATGTAGCATTAGAACTGCAGACAGTCGCCGGCATGGATACAGGCTTTGGCCGCACCAGGGGAACGGGTAAAGAAGGAGAATATTATGTGGTATTTAGTTATATGGAAGAAGATGCTGGTGTATATGCCGCAAAAGCTGCCGTGAGAATTACACAGGCGCTTGCGGATAACGTGCCCTACAATCTTGAAGACGATATTATGCAACTGAGGGAAATCAGGGAAGATACAAGGCTTGGTCCCAGTACAGGCTGCATAGTGGAGGAAGCTGCCAAACGCAACATACCATTTATTCGGTTAAATAAACAAAGCCTGGTGCAATTAGGCTATGGGATACATCAAAAAAGAATAAGGGCTACTATTGCATCTACCACAAGCAATATAGCAGTAGATATTGCCGGTGACAAAGAAGAAACAAAAAACCTGTTAGGTGCAGCAGAAATTCCTGTACCAAAAGGTGTGATAGTCCGAACTGAGGAAGGTTTAAAAGAAGCCATCGACAAACTGGGCTATCCGTTGGTGTTAAAACCGGTAGATGGAAATCATGGTAAAGGTGCAACTACCAATATTGTTAACTGGGAGATGGCAGTAAAGGCGCTTGGAGCAGCGCAGGTGTACGGTCGCAGTATTATTTGCGAAAGGTTTATAACCGGGTTCGATTTCAGGGTTTTGGTGATTAACAATAAGTTTATTTGCGCCGCTTTGCGCACACCGGCAGCAGTAACCGGCGATGGTGAACACAATATTCAATGGTTGGTGGATGAAACCAACAAAGACCCACGCAGAGGATTTGGCCACGAAAAAGTTTTGACCAGTATTAAGCTGGATAATTTCAGTGAAATAATGCTGGATGAAAAGGGCTACACTTTAGAAACCATCCCGCCAAAAGACGAGTTGGTTTTATTAAAACCTACAGCCAATCTTTCAACTGGTGGCACCTCTACCGATGTTACAGATGAAGTACATCCCGATAATATTTTCATGTGCGAAAGAATTTCTAAAATCATTGGTCTGGATATTTGTGGTATTGATATAATGGCGCCTGATTTACGTTTGCCGGTTTCCCAAAACGGAGGTGCTATTTTGGAAGTAAATGCAGCACCGGGTTTCCGCATGCATATCGACCCTGCAGTGGGTATTGGCCGCAATGTGGCTGAACCTGTTATTGATATGCTTTTCCCGAAAGGGAGTGAAGGTCGCATTCCGATTATCGCCGTTACCGGTACCAATGGCAAAACAACTACTACCCGTTTGGTAGCGCATATTGCAAAAAGTGCAGGTTACAAAGTGGGATATACTACCAGTGATGGCGTATATATACAGAATCAGATGCTAATGAAAGGCGACTGTACCGGCCCCTTGAGTTCACTGTTTGTTTTAAAAGATCCTACGGTAGATTTTGCAGTATTAGAATGTGCAAGAGGCG
>JANPNY010000656.1:0-22776 GCA_031427745.1 Chitinophagaceae bacterium
AAACGTTCGGTATCTTCTTCAATTTTCTTTATTGTTTTGTGCAATACTTTTAATTCTGCATCGGTTGGAGTCTCATCCCTAACCTCTCCTGAAGGAGAGGGAGTAGCAGTTGTCCATACCGGACCTTTCACTTCATCAAAAAATAACCTCCACAGTTTTCTTAAAAACCGATGAACACCTTCAATACCTTTTGTATCCCATGGTTTGCTGGCTTCCACCGGGCCGAGAAACATTTCATACATGCGGAAGGTATCGGCGCCGTATTTAATGCATAGTTCATCGGGATTAACGGTGTTATATTTTGATTTGGACATTTTTTCTACTTCTGCTCCGCAGATGTATTTGCCATCTTCTTCAGTAACAAAAACAGAGTTTTTATTTCCAGGTTTTGATTTAAAGTCAGCTATATTTAAATCAACACCATCAACAACATTTACGTCTACATGGAGTTGAATTGGTGATGCTATAAGGTCAAAGGAAAATCCAAATGGAACTTGATATTCTGTTTCAAAAATATTTTGTATTTTATCTACTATAATTGAACGGGCATTATCGAAGTTGTCATAAAAACTCTTTGATATATAAACTGTAGGAAAAGAAAAATCAGGGTGCATTCCTCTTTCATCAGAGTCATAGGAAAAAACCGGATTAATAGAATATACGAATCTACTACTACCAGTTATCATCCCCTGGTTCAACAATTTCTTAAATGGTTCTTCGTAACCAATATGGCCTAAATCGAACAATACTTTTGTCCATAAGCGGCTGTAGAGTAAATGGCCAACGGCATGCTCGGTGCCACCAATGTACAGGTCTACCTGGTTCCAGTAATCGCTGGCTTTACGGTCGCAGAAAGTTTCGGTATTGTGTGGGTCCATGTAGCGGAGAAAATACCAGGACGAACCAGCATAGCCCGGCATGGTGCTGGTTTCTCGCCTGACCTCACCCCCAGCCCCTCTCCGAGGGAGAGGGGAGCTTGACCCTGTTGTTGCGTACTTCTTTTCATCATCCGAATGCTCGGTTTCTTTTATGGTACCAAGCTCTTTTTGTTGAAGGGTATTGGTGATTTTTAGTATGACTTCTTTTATATTATTATTTACTTCCTGGTTGGTAAAACGAATTATGTTAAAGCCCTGTTCAGCTAACCAGTTTTGCCTTGCTGCATCAAATTTTTGTTGGTCTTCCTCGTTGTGGTATTCTCCGTCAATTTCCAGTATTAACTTTTTCTCTAAGCAAACAAAATCTGGTATGTATCCGGCTATTGGATGTTGTCGCCTGAATTTAAATCCATCAATTTTTCTATCCCGAACTTGTAGCCAGATTATATTTTCCGCATCGGTTGAATTGGTGCGATTTTCCTTTGCAAATGGCAACGTATTTTTCCACTCCTGTATAGTACTATTGAAATAACCAAGGTCATCTTTAGAAGTTATTTTATGCTCATCAACAGCTTCGGAATCGAGGCTGCCGGGGGGATTGGTCCCCCTCTCCTTTGGAGAGGGGCTAGGGGTGAGGTCTGATAAAGTAACCCACTCCCCAATATTCGCCAACGGCCCTTCACCTTCCGGCCCGGGACCATATTTATCAACATGCGGCAACTCCAGGGGCAACTCTTCTGCATCCAACGGGATAGCTACCCCATCGCTCCAGATAATCGGGAATGGTTCGCCCCAATAACGCTGGCGGCTAAAGCCAGCATCTCTCATCCGGTAATTTACTTTTCTTTTACCGATGCCCTGTTCTTCTAATTTTTGCAACACCAGTTCCGATGCATCCATCATTTGCATGCCGTTTAAAAAGCCTGAGTTTTCCAGGGTGGCTTCTTTGGTAGCGTTGGCTACTTCGCCATTAAAATATCTGCCAATAATATTGGTGATGGGAATATTGAAATGCTGTGCAAATTTAAAATCTCTTTCATCGCCGCAAGGCACGGCCATGATGGCGCCTGTGCCATAGCCGGCCAGCACATACTCACTGATGTAAATCGAAATTTGTCTTCCATCAAAAGGGTTAACAGCATAAGCACCGGTAAAGCAGCCGGTAATTTTTTTCTCTGCCATACGGTCCACATCGCTGCGGCTTTTTACATAGGCAATGTATTCATCTACTGCTGCAGTTTGTTCAGCACTTTTTATTTGTTGAACTAAATTTAATTCAGGTGCTAACACCATAAAGTCAACGCCAAAAATGGTGTCCGGGCGGGTGGTGTAAACCGTCAATGGTGAATGGTGAATGGTGAATGGTGAACCTGCATCGGATGCACCATTATTCACCATTGACGATTGACCATTCACTATGTTGAATGTTATTTCCGCACCCACACTTTTCCCAATCCAGTTGCGCTGCATTTCTTTCATGCTGTCGCTGAAATCCACTGTTTCCAGGCCTTCCAGCAAACGGTCGGCGTATTGAGTAATGCGCAAATACCATTGACGCATTTTCTTTTTCACCACAGGATGGCCACCACGTTCGCTCACACCATTCACAACTTCGTCGTTGGCAAGTACCGTTCCTAACGCTTCGCACCAGTTAACTTCACCGTACTTACTAAAAGCAAGCCGGTATTCCATCAGTATTTCCTGTTGCTTTTTAAAATCAAACAATCTCCAATCGGCTGCGGTAAATGCCGGAACTGTATCATTGGGATGTTGAAGATTACCGTTTATTTCAAATGCAGTTTCTAAATCGGCAATGGGTTTTGCCTTGTTTGCTTTTGTATCAAAATAGCTGTTGAATATTTCTAAAAATATCCACTGTGTCCATTTATAATAAGAGGCGTCGCTGGTGCGTACCTCCCGGTTCCAATCGTAGCAAAAGCCAATTTTATCTAACTGGGCTTTAAAAGTGGCAATATTATTATTGGTGGTGGTTGCCGGGTGCTGTCCGGTTTCAATAGCATATTGCTCTGCCGGTAATCCGAAACTATCAAAACCCATTGGGTGCAAAACATTAAAGCCTTTCAATCTTTTATACCTGCTGTAAATATCGCTTGCAATATAGCCCAGCGGGTGCCCCACGTGTAACCCTGCACCACTGGGATAGGGAAACATGTCCAGCACATAACACTTAGGCTTTTCGCTTTGGTTAGCAACTTTGTAAGTATGGTTGTATTTCCAGTTGTCCTGCCATTTTTTTTCTATCTCCGTAAACTTGTAGTCCATTGCTTAGATTTTATTTTAACATTCCTTCGTCAGTTACTATCCATTCAAAAATTATATTTGATATTCATTTTTTTGAAGACGCCAAAAGTACAGCAAAGCAGGTAAAAACCTTTACTTTTGCGGCATCAAATTAGGGCTGCTGAAACAGTTGTGGTGATGTGGAAGGGTTCAGTCAAGCTATAGTACACAAGTGTGATTAGATCATATATTGCCTGTTAAGCAAATTTGATTGCAGGTAGCGGGCAAAATTGTATTTTATTTTAATTAAAACGAACACCCAAATAAAACAACCTATTATGTCATTTTTTGGTAAAGACACTTCGGCTAAACGCAGCAAACCTTCTTATGGCTACGCAATAGTAGGCGTGGCGTTGGTGTTATTTTTATTTGGCATTGTGGGCTGGTTGTTTTTAAATCTGAAAAAATCGGGCGAAATGTTCCGGGAAAATATACAGGTACATGCCTGGATAGCGCCTACTGCCAAAAAAGTACAGATAGACTCCCTGCAAAATTATATTACTGCCTTACCCTACGTAAAATCGGTGGAATTTGTTACTAAAGAAAAAGCCATTCAAAAATGGAATGCAGAAAATGATAGCAGCTGGAAGAAATTTATTGCTAACAATCCGCTTCCGGAGAGCGTAGATTTTTATGTAAAGAGTGATTTTATGAACAAGGATAGTTTGAGCCTGTTAAGTAATAATTTGTTAAGTAATTATATGGGTGTTATTTCAGAAATTCAATATCCCAAAGAAACGCTGAGCAATGTGAGTTCTTTAACCCGGTATGTAGCTTCCTTTATTTTAATTATGGCAATTATTTTATCAATTATTGTAATCATCTCAATTGATAATACCATCCGGTTGGCTATGTACAGCAATCGTTTTTTAATTAAAACGATGCAGATGGTTGGAGCCACGAGGGGTTTTATTGCTAGGCCGCTGGACGTACGGGCTATTATAAACGGATTGATTGCCGCTTGCATTGCCATCATTGCTGTATTTGCATTTATTATTTTGGTCGAAAATTTTGTACCCTGGCTAAGGCTGCTTCGGGATGGTACCAATATGGCGATAATTGTTGGAGGTATAATGATACTGGGCATTACCATTTCGTTGGTAAGTACCCATCGATCTGTTTTAAAATACCTTCAAATGAAGTTGGATGATTTATATTAGGCTAATAAAATACCCTGCTGTTTAACTATAATTACTTTTATTTGTAATCAAAAATCGATATTTCCATGGCCACTGATAAAAAAACACTTGTTGTAAATCCCCTTTTTGGGAAGGAAAATTTTATTTGGATGCTGGCCGGAGCTGCGGTAATGGCCCTGGGCTTTTTTTTAATGGCGGGAGGTAAAAGTGCCGACCCAACTAAGTTTATGGATGGGGAAGTGTACAGCACTACCCGGATTACTATTGCACCCATCCTGATTATTGCCGGGTTTATTGTGGAGATTTTTGCAATAATGAAAAACCAACACAAAATAAGATAAGTTGATAATTTACTGACTGATGCGATGAAACAACATCGCATTTATTATTTTATTTTGAACTATCATGACAACTTTCCAATCCATCATCATTGCAATTATAGAAGGACTTACAGAATTTCTTCCCATTTCTTCCACTGCCCATATGAAATTTGCCCATCCGCTATTGGGTATTACGGCATCTCCTTTTAATGATATGTTTGAAGTGGTAATACAATTGGCGGCTATCCTGGCTGTGGTAGTATTGTTCTGGAAAAAGTTTTTCGATTTTAAAAATGTTGGATTTTACATTAAACTGGTAATAGCTGTAGTACCTGCATTGGTGGTGGGTTTCTTTCTAAAAAAGTACATTGATTCTGCATTGGGTAATCTTACTTTTATTGCCTGTGTGATGGTTGCAGGTGGTGTTGTTTTATTGTTTATAGATGATGTTTTCAAAAAACCCATCATTGATACCAACGAAAAAATAACCAATAAAACTGCTTTTATTATTGGCTGCGGACAGGTTTTGTCTATAGTTTTCCCGGGCCTTAGCCGTAGTGCTGCTACCATTATTACAGGGATAAGCCAAAAGCTTACGAGGATTACTGCTGCTGAATTCTCCTTTTTTCTAGCCGTGCCAACCATGCTGGCAGCTTCGTCCAAAAGCTTTTTGGATACCTATAGTGAACACCCGGAAGTAATGGATAGCGCTAACTTACATACACTGCTGCTGGGTAGTGTGGTGGCGTTTATAGTAAGTGTACTTGCCATTAAATTCTTTATCGACTTTTTAAAGAAACACGGTTTTAGGGTATGGGGTATTTATCGAATTGTGGCCGGCGTAATTATGTTGTTGCTTATCTGGTTTGGCGTAATTGCTCATTAATGATAGGGAAGCATTAACCATTTCTGCAAACCCAGCGCATCTAGCTGTTACTAAGTATTGACGTTAATGGGTTTAATCATTTTTAAATCTTAATTAACTCAACCTGTTAACGCCTTAACGGGAACTTAATAATTCTTTACTGAAAAAACGGGAGCCATATTTTGAAATGAACCAGCAAAGTTGTTGTTCGATAATTTTGTTTATTTTGGCGATGCTAATAAACAGTTAAACCAGGCAAAATAATATTTAATGCAAACTGCTTCAAAAAAAATTGTGAATGGCTGGGCGATGTACGATTGGGCCAATTCTGTTTATAATCTTGTAATTACTACTACATTTTTCCCTGCGTATTTTGCAGCAGTTACCAGCCTCAAAAATTTCCCGAATGGGGTTGAATTTATGGGCAGGCATTTTGTAAATACCGAGTTAAAAGACTATGTGCTTTCTTTTGGGTTTTTAGTAATTGCAATTTTATCTCCTGTACTATCTTCCATTGCCGATTACAAAGGCAACAAAAAAAACTTTATGCGGTTTTTTTGTTACATGGGTGCCTTAAGCTGCGCCATCATGTTTTTCTTTGATAAAAATCATATTACACTTGGCCTGATGGCGTTTATGTTTGCCGGCATTGGTTTTTATGGCAGCCAGGTTTTTTACAATTCTTACCTGCCCGAAATTGCATCGGATGAAGACATGGATAAAGTAAGTGCCAAAGGCTATTCGCTCGGATACATAGGGAGCGTATTGATGCAGATGATAGGTTTTGCAATGGTTATGCTGATGGAGGACAAAACGCTGGCACTAAAGCTTACCTTTTTATTAGTAGGTATCTGGTGGGTATCTTTTGCTCAAATTACTTTTAACGTTCTGCCCATCAGCAGCAAAAGCGAACGAAAAAATAAAAAGCATGTACTGGTAAATGGCTTTCATGAATTGAAGCTAGTATTTAACCAGGTAAAAGAAATGCCGGTTTTAAAAAGATTTTTAACGGCTTTCTTTTTTTACAGTATGGGTGTACAAACGGTAATGCTGGTAGCCATTGATTTTGGTATAAAAGAATTAAAACTGCCTGATGAAAAATTAATTATTACTGCTGTTATTATACAAATTGTGGCCATTGTTGGAGCTGTTGGTATGTCGAGGCTTTCATCAAAATTTGGTAATATACAGGTGTTGATATTAACGGTTTTGTTATGGATTGCTGTATGCATAGCTGGTTATTTTATTACTACCGAAACACATTTTTACATTATTGCATCGCTGGTAGGTTTGGTAATGGGAGGTATTCAATCGCTCAGCCGATCTACCTATAGCAAGTTGATGCCGGATACAAAAGATACAGCCTCCTTCTTTAGTTTTTATGATGTTACAGAAAAGCTGGCAATTGTTATCGGCCTGTTTACCTTTGGTTTTATTGAAGGCATCAGTAGCATCCGCCAATCTATTTTATCGCTAATTGTTTTTTTTGTTATTGGATTTATTGCGCTTTGGTTTGCTGCCAGTAAACAAAAAGCTTTAGCCAGGGCTTAAAAAATTTATATGAATGTATTCAGCATCAATACCGGCCACTTTAAGCTAGATGGCGGCGCAATGTATGGCGTTGTTCCTAAAAGCATTTGGAACAAATTGAACCCTGCCGATGAGAACAATCTTTGTAGCTGGGCCCTGCGCTGTTTACTAATAGAAGATGAGGGTAGATTGATTTTAATTGACAACGGGATGGGTGATAAGCAAGACGCAAAATTCTTTGGGCATTATTACCTGCATGGCAACGATACTTTGGATAAATCCCTTGCCCAGCATGGATATACAAGGGCTGATATTACGGATGTATTTTTAACTCATTTACATTTTGATCATTGTGGCGGCAGCATTAGCAGGGTAGGAGACCGATTGGTGCCTGCATTTAGAAATGCCACTTACTGGAGTAATGAGCATCACTGGAAATGGGCTACAGTACCCAACGAAAGAGAGAAGGCCAGTTTTTTAAAAGAGAATATTTTGCCAATACAGGAAAGCGGGCAATTGAGGTTTGTAGAGGTGAATGGGGAATGGTCAATGGTGAATGGTGAATGGTCAATGGAGAACGGGGAATGGTCAATGGTGAATGGTGAATGGTCAATGGAGAATAAAGTGTTGTTGTATCCTTCCGGAATAATTGCTGATTTATCCATTATTATTGCCAACGGGCACACAGATGCTATGATGTTGCCGGTGATAAAATATAATGGAAGAACAATTGTTTTTATGGCTGATTTGCTGCCTTCCATATCGCATATTCCATTGCCGTATGTAATGGCTTACGATATGTTTCCATTAACGACTTTACAGGAAAAGAAATACTTTTTAACTGAAGCACTGGAAAAAGATTATATCTTGTTTTTTGAGCATGATCCCATCAATGAATGCTGCACTTTGCAACAAACAGAAAAAGGTATCCGTGCAAAAGATATTTTTAAATTGAGTGAATTAAATTGATAGTTCGCAATTGAATCAGTCAATTAACCTTCTAAACTCTAACCCTTCTATCCTCCTAAACATCTAAACCATCTAAACTAGCTAGCGCAGGTTTATCAGTGAAGTTAAAGGATACCTTAAATTTTTGTATCCAAACATATCAATTTTTATGCTGCCGACAGTAATGGGGCTTTCTACCCTAAGCAATAAATGGTTGGGATCGTCGCTAATCCAGGCCAGCATTTTTTCGCCGCCTTCAAAGATGGTTCCTTTTATCAACAAGGGTTTAAACTTAATAGCCCGGAACTTGCCATACCTGGTTTTTACAGTTTCTTTGCCCAGGTAGCGGAGGTATAAGTGATACACTTCATCATCGAGGAACATATCGAAAGGAATTTTATCACCTGGCTTGAATTTATCAAAATTAATGTTACGGGCATAATAAATAGCACTTACCACATCCTGAATGCAATTGGTGGTTTTAAAAATCCCATTAGTGGTAACGGCAGTATTGGCATTGTGGTTAAAGGTTATATTGTTGTAAATTTTATAACCGCCTTCATCTACATTTCTTACAAATTTCATGGGTAACAGGGTAGCGGTGTCAATATAACTTTCATAGCGATCCCTTACTTTAAAAAAGTTATCAAAAAATGAGTATGATTTTCCTTCTCCAACACAATGGTAAGCTGGTTTGCCATTAAACCGCTCCAGCGAAGTATTAAAAGTGGCTTCGCCCGCACTCACGTACATCCCCAATGTTGAATAGAACACCCTCATGGTAACAGATTCGCCCGCCTGAAAAGCAGTATTTCTAAGTCCGCAAAATTCATCGCCTGTACTGGCTTTTGTAAAAGCACTTAGCACGAAAACAACTAACAATAATTTATAAATCTTACTCATTTTTAACTTTTATAATTTTAACACGCAGTAGTAACAGGCTGCCTAAAATGGCAGGTAGTACCAGGTTTATTAACCAAATCCCCAATGCAGTTGTGCCTACACCTAATTCGTTGACGGTATATAAATGCAGCAATGCCCACGATGCTGTTATCCTTACTGGCAGTTCCACAAACCCTATGGTTGGCGCCACTGCCATTACCAGGTAAAAAACAGCTATTAACCAAAAGCAAATAACATAGGGGATATGTACCTGCATCACCTGTAGCAGCAAAATATATTGCAACACAAATACCAAATACCGCACCAACGATAAACTTACAATCCGTAACAAGCGGCTATTGTTCAATTCATCCAGTACACTTATGTGCTGGATAGCCTTACTAAACGCCGGCACTTTTTCTATAACCCTTACCAGCCAACCCAACCGCCAGTAAAACAAAAAAACCAAAACGGTGATGCCCACACTCAGGTAAATCAACACATCCCCCCAAAAATCTGGTAAAACCTGCAAACTGCTGCTACCATTATGTGAAAGATATCTTAAATAAAATAAACCAATGCAGCCCAATACCAGTGTTACCAGTAATTGGCTAATGCTGCCTGCAATGGTTAATGATATTGCTTTAATGCGGTTGCCCTCTTCAATATATAAAATGCGCCCTCCATATTCACCCATACGATTGGGCGTTAGCATGGTTACACTGCAGCCGGATAAAACGGATTTAAAGGAACGCCATAACGAAAACTGCTGCACATGCTGCACCAACACCTGCCATTTTCTTGCCTCTATTCCCCAGTTTACCAGCATCAATAGCAGAACCAGCCAAAATTTTCCCTGTGCCCAGCCGGTTTTAATTTGTGCCCAACGTAATGCAAGGTCTGGCTGCTGGCGTAATTGGTGGTACAGGCTCCAGCTAAGCACTACAAAAATTACCGGAGCCAAAAAATAGTTGATGAGTATTTTAATATTTTTGTTCAATCTGTGGCTGAATTATTTAAAATACCGGGATATTTTTTTATTTTAATTATCTGACGTTTCCAGAGCTATGTTGTAAAAATAATTTCGTTAATGTTTGTTTAAAAAAATTAGCCTTACTTGTGCTTTTTTAGCCTGGAGAAATCTTTATCACGTTAGGTGATTTATGCCTGCTGACAAATATCTTACTTGTGCAATGATAATTTAAAAATAATTTAAAAATAATTTACTTCATAACCACCCATACGTGCAGCATCCATCCATCACTATTTTGGGCATCGACCCCGGCACCTCATTAATGGGCTATGGCATAATTAAAATTACAGGCCAAAAAATGCAACTGGTAGAAATGGATACGCTCAATCCTGGCAGGGGCAGCGACCATTACAAGAAACTTCAACTTATTTATAATACAGTTAGTGGCCTTATCATTAAATACAAGCCAGATGTATTCGCCATTGAAGCACCCTTTTTTGGTAAAAATGTACAGAGTATGCTAAAGCTTGGGAGGGCACAAGGTGTAGCCATTGCCGCTGCTATGCGCCATGGGTTAGATGTAACGGAGTATTCTCCCAAAAAAATAAAACAATCCGTAACAGGTAATGGTAATTCAAGTAAAGAGCAGGTGTTAAAAATGTTACAGCGCTTATTAAACTTTACAGACGACCCCAAACATTTAGATGCTTCAGATGCGCTGGCCGTGGCTGTATGTCATCACTTTCAAAACAATGTGTTGTCGCAGAATGCTGGCGGTAAATCAAAAGGATGGGAAGATTTTATTGGCAAAAATCCCGGAAGAGTTACAAAAAAATAAAAGCCACCTGTTTGATTTTTTCTCCTGTTTTTTGGGTTGTTTAGCCGATAGCTGCAATAATTTTTTCCTGTATTTCTTTCAGTTCTTCCGCAGATAATTTCAACTTAGTTCTTGTAAAGTTTAAATCATCCGCACTGTTTATTGGTACAAGGTGCAAATGTGCATGCGGTACCTCAAGCCCTATCACACTGATGCCGCAACGGTTACATGGAAAAGATCTTTCTATAGCATGGGCAATTGGTTTGGCAAATAACAGCATGGCAGATAAGTAATCGTTCTCCAGGTTAAAAAACTTATCAGTCTCCACTTTTGGTACAATCAATACATGACCCATAGCCATGGGGAAGATATCGAGGAATGCAAAAAACTGATTATCTTCAGCAATTTTATAAGAGGGAATTTCCCCGGCAATAATTTTAGAAAAAATAGTCATACAAAAAGTTTGAATAAAAGTACAAACAAAAAACCCACCTAAAAAAGTGGGTTTCAAATAAATGATCTGAAAGATTTTATAAAGTGATATTCTCAACCTTAAATTTAAGTTTACCTGCTGGTACCTGCACTTCTGCAACTTCGCCAATAACCTTGCCCAGCAAGCCTTTGCCAATAGGAGACGTTACCGAAATCTTTCCAAGCTTAAGATCGGCTTCTTTTTCAGAAACTATTTGGTAGGTCATTTGTTTTTTGGTGCCAAGGTTGGTAAGTGTAACTTTCGTAAGGATAGAAACATGGCTGGTATCGATATTGGTTTCATCCAATATTCTGGCAGTGGCAATTACACCTTCCAGGTATTTTATTTTTGCTTCAAGCATACCCTGCGCTTCTTTGGCAGCATCATATTCAGCATTTTCTTTTAAGTCTCCTTTTTCTCTTGCTTCTGCAATTGCAGCACTTGCGGCCGGCCTTTCCACACTTTTTAAGAGATACAGCTCTTGCTTCATTTTTTCGAATGTATCTTTTTTCACATAGTTGGTTTCGCTCATAACATTACGTTTAACATAATTAAAAAAATACAACGCCCCAGAATAACCAAAGCGTTGCAGATAGGCAAATATAGTATTTTTTTTAGAAGCCTAGTTTTTCAAGCAATACCTTGCTCATCTTGTAAAAGGCTTCATGGCTGTATCCGGCAATGTGTGGAGTAATAATTACATTGGGTTGATTGGTTAAAAAATCCAATTGCTGCTGTTGGTGTAGCGTAAAACTTTCCAGCTTCTCATTTTCTAATACATCAATGCAAGCTCCTGAAATTTGGTTGTTTTGCAATGCGCTGATTAAAGCCGCCGTTTCCACCACGCCACCCCTGCAGGTATTAATAAACCAGGGCTTTTGTTGCAAGGCATTAAAAAAGTCATCGTTGGCCATATAAGCGGTTTCGGCTGTAAGTGGCACGTGAAAACTTACCACATCAGCATACCTGCAAATCTGCCCGAGATTTGCTTCCCTTATATAGTCTTTTGCAAATCCAAACTTGTATTTATCAAATGCCAATACAGTTACATCAAAAGAAGCCAGCAGTTTGGCAAAGGCGCTTCCCGTATTACCAAAGCCTATTATTCCAACTGTTTTACCAGTGAGTTCGGTACCCCGGTTGGCATCTCTTTTCCATTCCCCGGTCTTTACTTCGTTAAAGCTATGGCTGATATTATTCATGCCATTTAACAGCAAACCCAATGCATGTTCTGCCACGGCATTCCTGTTTCCTTCGGGGCTGCTGATGCATTGTATGCCTTTGCTTTCGGCATAAGCAACATCAATGTGTTCCATGCCACTGCCCAATCTCCCAATCCAAATTAATTGGATTGCACGGTCAATTAGTATCTTATCAATTTTAATTTTTGTGGTCAATATCAAGGCTGTTGCTTTGGGTATCAGTTCCAGCAATTCGTCATAAGAAATCGAGGGGAGGTACAAAATGGCAAATCCTTTTTCAGCCAGTGCTTCCATTAATATATCATGCACTTTATCAGTAATTACTACCAATGGTTTGTTACTATCCATTATCTAATTATTTGAACTTAATTTATAACCCAATTGAAAAATATTCAATTACCGGTTGGTGGCTGGTTAATCACTTCCTGGTCTGCACTGCCTAATTATTAATCGGCTGCAATTACACTAATTTCTACGTTTACATTTTTGGGTAGTCCTTTTACCGCCAGCGTTTCCCGTGCAGGAAAACCACCACCAAAATACCCAGCATAAATTTCATTTACAGCCGTAAATAAACTCATATCGCTTAAAAAAATGGTGGTCTTCACGATATGGGTAAAATCCATGCCTGCTTCCAGCAAAACTGCCTGAAGGTTTTTCATTACCTGTATTGTTTCTTCTTGTATGTTGGCAATGGCCAATTCGCCGGTTGCTGGCACAATCGCTATTTGCCCGGACACAAACAACAAGTTGCCCGTTTTAACTGCTTGACTGTAAGGACCAATAGGCACCGGTGCATCTTTTGTTTGAATAATTACTTTACTCATATTTTTATTTTTAAAAAGATTGCAAATATATCTTTTATCAACCACCTATTTTTGCAAAAATAAATACATGAAGATAGCCGTGTGGGCAGATAGAAACCAATGGGAAGAACTAACCTGCGGCATTGCTGGCGTAGACTGGATAAAGCTGGAGGATATGAATGAAATTGCCATGGAGGCTGATGCTTATTTTATTTTAAAAGATATCGTTAATTTTTTGCCTGTTGATAGAGAAAAGCCAGTAGTGATACATGCTGTAACAGAAACGTTGCTATCATTACAACTTCCAGAAAATGTATGCCGTATCAATGCCTGGCCGGGCTTTTTAAAAAGAAGCAGTTGGGAAATGGCAGGCAATATTTCTTCAAGGCTACAAATAATTATGACAGCAATAAACAAGCAAATAATTACTGTAAAAGATGAGCCGGGTTTAATAGCCGCAAGAACAATTGCCATGCTGGTAAACGAGGCTTATTTTGCTTTTGAAGGCGGGGTAAGCAGCAAAGAAGAAATTGATATAGCTATGCAGCTTGGTACCAATTATCCTTATGGACTTTTTGCCTGGGCAGATAAAATTGGTGTACAAAATATATGTTCACTTTTATTGGTTTTGCAACAGCAGGATAGCAGTTATACCCCTGCACTTTTACTACAAAAAGAAGCGGCCCTATGAGCTGGATAATACATATTGATACTGCATTGGAAACAGCAAACGTAAGTATTGCGTTTGACGGCAAGCTGATAGCTGAGAAATTTAATACAACGCAAAAAGATCATGCATCTTTTTTGCAGCCTTCCATTGCTGAATTGCTCGCTTTTGCAAACATTTCAATAAAACAGATTGATGCTGTTGCTGTAGTGAATGGCCCCGGTTCTTACACAGGATTAAGAGTAGGTATGGCGAGTGCCAAAGGCCTTTGTTATGCTTTAAACAAACCGTTAATTACAATTGGCTCATTACAAATAATGGCCGCTACTGCTATCGAACAACTGCACAAAAAGGATGATTCTACACTTTTTTGCCCAATGATTGATGCAAGGAGGATGGAAGTTTTTACAGCCCTTTACGACCAGCAAATGATTGAAATAGAAGCACCTTGTGCTATTGATTTATCAGAAGATTTGTTCGTTAACCGGATGTTAAAGAATAGTTTGTATTTCTTTGGAAACGGTGCGCTTAAATGGAAGGTAATTTGTAAAAATAAAAATGCACATTTTTGTACAGTAAATAATACCAGTTTGGTTGTAAGTTCATTAGCTTATCAAAAATTGATAAAAAATGAATTTGCCAACCTTGCCTATAGTGAACCGGCCTACATAAAAGAATTCTTTAGTCCTCTTAACAGTTAAAGTTTTTTTACTATTCAAAATTATTTCCCAAATACGATGGGGAATTAGATATCAATTTAAAATGTATAGTATCTTTACAAAATTCTATTAGAGTTTAATTACTATGACAAACAACAAACTCCCTTCTTGAGGGTTTGCTGTACAAAAAACCACCATTATGAGTACAATTAAGATTGATTACTACAATGTAAAAAAAGCTGCCCTTATCCTAAGAGCATTGAATCACAAATTGCGCCAGCAGTTAGTGAAGTTAATTGAAGAAAAAAAGAAAATCACCGTTACGGAAATTTATGTTCACTTGCGTCTTGAACAATCGGTAGCATCACAGCACCTGGCAATTTTAAGAAAGGCAGGTATCGTATTAACAGAACGTGATGGTAAATTTATTTATTACCTGATTAATCATAAACGAATTGATGAAATCAGCAGAATTGTGAATGAATTGGTGGCTTAAATAATAGTTAACCTTAAGAGTAAGACGGATGTACAACCTACATCCGTTTTTTTATTTTTATACTTGCAGCCACAATTTTAAAAAAAGTCACGATTATGTACATCAAGCAATTATATACAAGCTGCCTTAGCGAAGCAGCATATTACATTGAAAGCGAAGGGAAGGCTGCGGTAATTGATCCTTTAAGGGACATTGAAGAGTACATCGAACTTGCCGCAAGTAGAAATGCCAGTATTCAATATATTTTTGAAACTCACTTTCATGCAGATTTTGTAAGTGGGCACATCGACTTAGGTGAAAAAACCGGGGCTCCCATTATTTATGGACCTGGTACTATTACTAAATTTCCGGTGCAGGTAGCTGAAGATAATGAAGTATTCAAATTAGGCAACCTATCTATCCAGGTATTACACACCCCGGGCCATACATTGGAAAGTAGCTGTTATTTACTGAAAGATGAGAACGGGAAAGACCATGCAATTTTTACTGGTGATACCTTGTTTGTGGGGGATGTAGGAAGGCCGGACTTAAGCAGCGGTGATATGGATAAAGAAGAACTTGCCGGAATTATGTACGAGACCCTGCAAGGCAAAATATTACCATTAGCAGATGATATTATTGTTTATCCTGCACATGGTGCCGGCAGTAGTTGTGGTAAAAATCTGGGGCCAAATACCAGCAGCACCATTGGTAACGAAAAGAAAAATAACTATGCGCTGCAACCACAAACAAAAGAAGCTTTTATTAATGCTATAACAGAAGGTTTGCAGGATGCTCCTGCCTATTTTGCCATCAACGCACAAATAAATAAAGAAGGATACCAAAGTATGGACAGTATTAAAGAAAAAGGCTTACAAGCATTGGATGTTGCCGTGTTTAAAGAAATAATAAAAACGGATGTAACCTTATTGGATTCAAGAAATGCAATGCTTTTTACTGAAGGTTTTGTACCAGGTAGTATTTCGATCGGATTGGAGGGGCGTTTCTCCGAATGGGCCGGCAATTTGCTTTCTTTCGAAAAGCCAATTTTGCTGGTGACAGAACCGGGTAAAGAAGAAGAAACTGTCATCAGACTTGCAAGAGTGGGCTTCAACAAAATAGCCGGCTATTTAAAAGGAGGTTTTGAAGCCTGGCAAAACGCAGGTGAAAAAATTGATATGATTATTAATGTGGAGGCTGATGAGTTGGCAATGGACATTCCTCACGACAGCAACTTACAGGTAGTGGATGTACGCAGGGAAGCAGAGTTTGCAGCCGGACACGTAAAGGCAGCTATCAATATGCCATTGAGTGACATGACAGATGTAGCATTACTGGCTGCTTTTGAAGACAATCAAAACCTGTATATCCAGTGTGGTGGTGGTTACCGTAGCATTATTGCATCATCCATTATAAAAAAGCAAGGCATTCATAACCTACGCAATGTAGCCGGAGGCTGGGATGCTGTTAAAGAGCAAACAAGTATACCTATCGATAAAGATTTGAGTGTATTGAATTAAGGCAGTTTGGTATCAATCCATAAATGACTGTACTTTTCGCTGTAATTGTGGCGCCATCTGCGGTGGCTCCATAAATAGTTTTCCGGGCTTTCTGTAATGGTTTGTTCTAATAAATCCCTGAACCGAATTGTTAACTCTTCCGGGCTGAATTCATTGGCATTTTCTGCAATTACTGTTGTGTCAAAATGATAATGGCCTTTTTTTCGAATTCTAAAATGGGCGAATACAACAGCAGTATTATTTTTTATAGCACCTTTAGCAGGGCCGGTAACAAAGGGTGCTGGTTTTGAAAAAAAGTAAAGCCAATAGCAACTGTCCGGATTTCCATTTTGATCTGCTGCCAACGCAATTGAATAGGGTGGTATCAGTATTTCATCCTTTTTATATTTGAAATCATTTGTTGATACTAAAACGGTATTGTACCTGGCTCGCAGATCGTAGAATAGTTTATTAAAAGCCTTGTTCCCTATTTTTTGATAAATACCAATAAATGGTATCGTACTATTTTTAGCCAATATCCAGTTGCCAAATTCCCAGTTCATTTGATGTCCGCATACAAAAGTTATACTTTTGCCTTTAGCAATCAATTCAATTGATGAAGCCATATCTATGGTGCATCTTTTTTCAAATTCATGGTTACTCATGCTGATCATCTTAATTGTTTCGATAAGCGTATTTATAAATTTTTTATAAAACTGCTTTGCAATTAGTTTTCTTTCTTCAACACTTTTTTCAGGGAAAGCAATAGCAATATTGCCCATCACAATTTCTTTACGATAGCCGAAAACATAATAAATCAATACATAAAAAAAATCACCTAAACTGTATATAATAAAGAAGGGCAATAAAGATAACAGGTAAAGTATTGGATAGATGATGTAGTACATTTAATTGATAATTGGTTAGTTGATAATTGATAATTTTTTAGAACATTGCTTACAACTTATTAAATCATTTTTGATAGAAATAAAATTGTAAGAGATGTATTTACATCACAATGTTTTGCACTAATGCACTCTTCCCCGGGTAGTCGGTATTAAAATGCAGGCCCCTGCTTTCGTGCCTGAATTCTGCGCTTTTCACTATCAGGTAGGCTACTGTTATCATGTTTCTTAACTCACATAATTGCGGGGATACGGCTGTTTTTTCATACAAGGCTTCGGTTTCTTCATACAACAAATCCAGCCGCTTCATAGCCCTGTGCAGCCTTTCGTTGTTACGGACTATACCAACATAATCACTCATCAGCAATTTTAATTCTTTTAAACTTTGTGTAATTAAAATCATTTCTTTAGGTGCATTGGTTCCAGCGGTTTTCCAGTCAGGGAAATTCCCTCCATCCCCTAAAGGAGAGTTGCTGTTTTGGTTAATAACAGCATCTTTATAGGCCCGGTGTGCAAACACCATTGCCTCTAAAAGGCTATTACTTGCCAATCGGTTGGCACCGTGTAAACCTGTACTGGCGCACTCTCCGGCTGCATATAAATTCTTAATACTTGTGCGGCCCCATTCATCTGTTTTAATACCGCCGCAACTATAATGTGCTGCCGGTGCTACGGGAATCATGTCTTTTGTAATGTCGATACCAATGCTTAAACACTTGTCGTAAATATTGGGAAAATGTTCTGTAAATTTTTCTTTGCTAAAGTGGCGACAGTCTAAATAAACATGCTCGGTACCATTAATTTTCATTTCATTGTCGATAGCTCTTGCAACAATATCCCTGGGGGCTAAATCTTTTCTTTCATCGTAGCGCTGCATAAACGCTTCTCCTTTATTGTTGCGTAAAATTCCACCATCACCCCGGACCGCTTCGGTAATTAAAAATGAATGCCCACGAACACCTGCTTCGTACAAGGCTGTTGGATGAAATTGAATGAACTCCATATTTTCAATTCTCCCCTTGGCCCTGTAAACCATGGCAACACCATCACCGGTAGCTATTGCAGGGTTGGTAGTAGTGCGATACACCTGGCCATTGCCTCCTGTTGCAAGAAGGGTTTTATCTGCAATTATTTTTTCTATTTTATTGCTGTTTAAATTTAATACGTACACGCCGTAGCATTGTATATCGGGTGTACTCTTGGTAACTAAATATCCCAGGTGATGCTGGGTAATAATATCCAACACAAAGCAATGACTGATAAGCTGAATATTTTTTTGTTTGGCGAGTGCACTCAATAAGGCTCTTTCCATTTCTTTACCGGTAACATCTTTATGGTGCAGAATCCGAAACTCACTGTGGCCACCTTCTTTACCCAATTTAAAATCGCCATCAGGGTCCTTATCAAACTGTGCTCCCCAGGCAATTATTTCTTTAATTCGTTCCACACCTTCCTTCACCACAATCTCTACCGTATGCCTGTTGCACAAGCCATCACCTGCAATTAAAGTGTCTTCAATATGTTTGTCAAAACTGTCTTTATCCAAATTCATCACACCCGCTATTCCGCCCTGGGCGTACTTCGTATTGGTTTCATCACTTTGTGTTTTGGTGAGTACAATTACTTTTTTATCCAGGCAATCCTGTGCTACTTTTAATGCATAAGTGAGGCCGGCAATGCCGCTTCCGATAACTAAAAAGTTTGTTTGCATAATGATGTACCGCTTTAAGCAGCAATTAAATTAAGTAAATAAATTGGAGGTTTTTTTGTCATTTTTATTTCGATGATTGCAGAACAATGAGTCGAATAAGAAATGAAGCAGTTTAAAACCTACGTAATCGTTTTGTTTTCTGTATCGAGGTATTGAATAACACCCTTAACAATATAATACTGTGCAAAAGCATAGGTAAGCATTATGTACGAGCTTGCATTTATAAAAGGGCTGTAAAATTTATTGATGGCCAGGAGAGAATCAGATGTAATGAACAGCAAAGCTCCGGCAGCAATAAAAAAAGATCCCGATTTTTTTGCAAAGAAAAAATGAATAGCGATAAACAACATTGTGCTTATTACTGCGCCATAAATAAGCACCGGTATTTTCATGTCTCCCAAATGGGTAAACAGTATACAGATCAGGGAAAAGTAGAATGCTGCAACAAAAATGGCGAGCCACCATTTAATTGCAACAGCGTTATTGCTTCGCAGCCGGTTAAAGGCAAGAGTATAAAAAACATGCGCCGCTAAAAAACAAATAAGTCCGAAAATAAAAAAGGATGGATTGTTTTTTTCGAAAATCAACCATACATCTCCGGCCAATGATAAGCACAATGCTGCCAGTATCATATGCTTAAGGTTTCCAGAAATATGGGGGGTACTTTTTACAAACCAAGCAATTAAACTCAATAACAGCAATGGTTTGGTGCAGGATGCCATCAGGTTAAACTGTTGCTGTATACTTAGCAAATGGGCTGCGAGCACTACTAAAAAAATTATGGGCCAGGTAGATTTTTGCATATTAAGTAAAAAGTAAAAAGTAAAAAGGCAAAAGGGAAAAGTAAAAGTTTAAAAGTTGCTGCTGAATTGGGAATAGTGAATTATCAATTATTACACCGACTAAGAAAATGCGACCTGTGTTTATTTTTCAAGTAATTTATTTATGACAAATCATCCTTTGAAACGATAGCATTTATATAGGGATTGTATTTAATTAGCTCACACTTTCTACCCATGCGTCACTCTCTTTTAATAAATTAATGAGTTCATCCACCGCAATTGCACTATCAACATTTCTTTTAACCACCTCTTTACCCCTGTACAAAGTTATCTTTCCAACACCGCTGCCCACATAACCAAAATCTGCATCGGCCATTTCGCCCGGGCCGTTTACAATGCATCCCATGATGGCGATTTTTACGCCTTTTAAATGATTGGTAACCGCACGGATTTTTGCCGTTGTTTCCTGAAGGTCAAATAAAGTGCGGCCACAACTCGGGCAACTGATATATTCTGTTTTTGAAATCCTGGTGCGTACTGCCTGTAATATGGAGAAAGACGTGTTATTGATAAACTGGTGATTGCTGTTGGTGTGCAAATACGTTCTTCCGGTTACCTGCTGGTTTACCAGTTTTGATGGATCGTTCATCAGCCAGATGCCATCGCCCATTCCATCTAAAAATAAGGCACCGCTTTCTGTTGCAAAATGAATCAGCTGCTCATCAATGGAAGATTGTTGGCTTTCAACTGCCAGCACAACAGGCGTTTTAATTTGCTGCTCCATCAATTCATTTACAAATGCCCTAACTGACTGCATGCTGTTGCTGGCTGAGGAATATAAGCACAACACAACTGTGGCATCTTCTTTAATTTTTTCAATTAATGGTTGATGATTTTTTGCTGTATCGATGGCAACGAAATTTATCAGGTTCGATTTTTTATCAGCTCCGGTAAACTCACCTGCCTGGTAAAGTGGAAAATATTTCTCCCTGTCAACGGTGCTTAACCAGCTGTTGTAATCACAAATTATTTTGAGCGTGCCGGGTAATGCAAAATCAATTTTTTTGCCGGCAGTGTAAATATAATCAGCCGCTGCATCTGCAATATTCCATTTGTCTGTTGGCTCATTGTAAGTGTAGCCGATAGCCTGTAAATCGGAGTGGGAGATGGTTTCAGCAAGCATAAAATCTGCAACCACTACCGGTACGTGTTTTTTGCCCATATTAGAAACTTCAATGGTCTCTCTTCTTTTATATTCAAACGGCAAATAAAAAAGTTTCTCATTATCTGTCATAAGCGGGGCATCGGCCGACGGTTTACGATTGGGTCCATATCGTTTTACAATATCCTTGCAAACCGGTATCTCCAGTTCCGGATCTTCTGTTAGTGAAACCCGGATGGTGTCTCCAATGCCATCTTCTAACAAGGTACCAATGCCAATGGCAGATTTAATTCTGCCGTCTTCACCATCGCCGGCTTCTGTTACACCTAAATGAAGAGGGTAACATTCACCAAATTCTTCGAGCATTGTTTTCACCAACAGGCGATAAGCCTGCACCATCACCTGCGGGTTGCTACTTTTCATACTCAGGATTACCTGGTGATAATTCAAACTACGGGCTATTCTTAAAAACTCCATTGCACTCTCCACCATTCCAATGGCGGTATCACCATAGCGGCTCATAATACGGTCACTGAGGCTACCATGATTGGTGCCTATCCGCATAGCAGTTCCATGCTCTTTGCAAATTAAAACCAAGGGCGAAAAACGTTCCCTTATTCTTTCTATTTCCTCAACGTACTCTGCATCTGTGTAATCTATTTGCTCAAATTTTTTCTTATCTACATAATTACCAGGGTTTACCCTTACCTTCTCTACAATTCGTGCAGCTATTTCGGCGGCGTTCGGTGTAAAGTGAATGTCGGCTACTAACGGAACAGTATAGCCTCTTCTATGCAATTCGTCTTTTATGTTTTGAAGATTCTCTGCTTCTTTTTTAGACGGGGCGGTAATGCGCACGAGTTCTGCTCCGGCTTCAATACAGCGAATGGTTTGCGCTACGGTTGCAGCAGTATCCATTGTATCGGTTGTAGTCATCGTTTGCACACGGATGGGGTTGTTACCACCCAGCAGCAGGTTACCGATTTTTACTTCTCTTGTTTTGAGGCGTTTGTATTCAGTGAGGCTTTCGCAATACTGCATCGTAAGATATATTTAGGCGTTACTTTTTTAATGGTTGCTGATTGGTAAAATTAACAATTATGCAGGTAGATTGTTGCTGGTTATTTTGCAGGAGATACTATCCAATGCTGTATGGCGGTTTTTCTGGTTTACACCGATTTTGTAGCTGAATGCTTCCCGGAGGATTCATTTACAAAAAAAAAGACATAAACCGGAGAATGATTCAAAGGTTTAAAAACTCATTTTACCAGTCTTTTTCTGGCTTTTCAGGAGATGCAGCATCTACTTTTCTCAGCTTATCCTGCAGGTTTTTTTCCTGTTGCATCAAGGCCTTTAATTTTTCTTCTGCCTCTTTTTTGGTCATTTTATTAGGCTGAGGTTTTGGTTGTTCTTTGTCTTGTTTTTGTTGCTGCGGTTTGTCTTT
Source organism: Chitinophagaceae bacterium (assembly GCA_031427745.1). Lineage (GTDB taxonomy): Bacteria > Bacteroidota > Bacteroidia > Chitinophagales > Chitinophagaceae > Ferruginibacter. Next base: position 22,438 of record JANPNY010000656.1, read on the forward strand.
CTTTTTTTCAGCTTCTTTTTTTTGTTTTTCCTTTTGTTGTTTTTGAATGGCCTTCTGCAAATTGAGCCTTGCATCATCGTCCAACGGATTTTGTTTCAATGCATTTTTATACGCATCTATACACTCCGGTAGTTTATTCTTGTTTTGTAATACAACGCCGGTATTGTACCATGCTTTTGATTTATCCATCGCTTGTTGGCTATTGGCAATGGCCGATTCATATGCCTTAACTGCATCTTCTGTGTTACCATTTTTGTACAAAGCATTGCCCAGGTTAAAATTGGCTTTATTGCCGGATGGATTTAATTCAATTGCTTTTTTATAGTTATCAATGGCAAC